>NZ_JBSHKH010000061.1:0-46375 GCF_053643595.1 Streptomyces sp. NPDC055506
CCGTCTCTGGCCGTGCCTGGCCTCGACGGTGTGCCGCTGCCCCCGGTCGCGGTCGGGTTGTGTCCGGGCGATGTGATGCCGTCCCCGGGCGTGCCCGTCCCCGGCGGCGCGCCACTGCCCCCGGGGATGCCCGGCCTCGTGCCTCTGGCCGGAGAGGCCGTGCAGGCCGTAGGCGACTGGCATCCAGGGTCCGCGCCGGTCGGGCTCCGTGCCGAGGACGTTCTCGATGCCGTCGCCGGGCTCGTGGACAAGTCCGTGCTGTGCCGGGAGCCGGGGCCCGGCGGGGTGCGGTACCGGATGCTCGACACACTGCGGCAGTACGGCCTCGAGCGGCTGCGGCGGACGGCGGGGGAGGAGGGGGCCGCGCGCAGGCGCCAGCGGGACCGGATGCTGCGGCTGGTCGAGGACTGCGAGCGCGGCTGGTTCGGGCCGGGGCAGCCGGAGACCGTCGCCCGGCTGCGCGCCGACCGGGACAATCTGCGCGCCGCCCTCGACTTCAGCCTGTCCACCCCGGGCGAGGAACGCGCCGGACTCAGGCTCGCCGGCACCCTCTGGTTCTACTGGCACGCCTGCGGCGCCCCCCGCGAGGGCCTGTACTGGCTCGACCGGGCCCTGGCCGCAAGCCCCGAACCCACCCGGGAACGGGCCCGCGGCCTCTGGGTCGCCGGGCTGCTGGCCGCCGCCAACCAGGACTTCCCCCGGGGCCGCCGCCAGGCCACCGACGCCCTCGCCCTCGCCCGCGCCCTGGGCGACACCGCCGAGGCCGCCCACGCCGAGTACGTCATCGGCGTCATCCGGCTGTTCGGCGACGACCTGCCCGGCGCGCTCCGGCACTTCGAGACCACCGTCACCCGCGGCCCCGTCCCCGGCCAGCACCTGAGCCTCGTAGGCCTCGACCAGGTCGAACTCGCCTGCGCGCTGGGCTTCCTGGGCGAGGCCGACCGGGCCGTCGAGGTCTGCGAGCAGGCCCTGCGGCTGTGCGAGCGGCACGGCGAGCAGTGGGTACGGTCGTACGTGCTGCGCATCCTCGCCCTCGCGCACACCGTGCGCCGCGACTGGCCCCGGGCCGAGCGGCACGCCCGGGAGGCACTGCGGCTCAAACACGCCGTCCACGACATCATCGGCATCGCCCTGACCCTCGACCTGCTCGCGTCGATCGCCGCCGAGCGCGGCGCCCACCGGCACGCGGCTCTGCTGATGGGCGGCGCCGACCGCGTCTGGGCCGACATCGACACCGGCCGCTGGGGCGCGCACACCCTCAACTCCGTACGCCGGGACAGCGAGGAGCAGGCCTGCCGGGCCCTCGGCCGGGACGCCTTCGAGCGGGCCCACCGGCGCGGCGGCGGCCTCGGCCTCGCGGAACTCGTCGGCCAGGCGCTCCAGGAGCCGGCCCGCCCGCGCCCCGGAGACTCCCCGGCCCCGCACGACGACACCGCGGTCCGCCTCACCCGCCGCGAGACCGAGGTCGCCCGGCTCGTCGCCGAGGGGCTCGCCAACCAGCAGATCGCCGACCGCCTGGTGATTGCCCGCCGCACCGCCGAAGGCCATGTGGAACGCATCCTCAGCAAGCTCGGCTTCAGCAACCGCAGCCAGATCGCCGCCTGGGTGACGGCGCGGCGCTGACCCTCCCGTACCGGACAACCCACCCATCTCCCGAGGGGAACACATGACCGTCCGACAGCCCTCCGCACCCGCCCCGTTCGACCACCGCATGGCCGTCTTCGACTCCGACGAGGACTTCCTGGCCGCCGCCCTGCCCTTCCTCGGCGAGGGCCTCGCCGCCCCCGGCGAACCACCGCCCGTGGCCATCGCCGACCCCCGCAACCTGGACCTGCTCCGGGACGCCCTCGGCGGAGACGCGAAGGACATCACCTGCATCCCGCACACCGACTGGTACACCGGCTCGGCCGCCAACGCCGTCGCCCGGGCCGCCTCCTACCTCGCCGCCCACGCCGGTCCGGGCGGCCGGATCCACCTCCTCATGGAACCCGTGTGGAGCGGCCGCGCCGGCCGTTCGGCCCGCGAGACCACCGAGTGGATCCGCTACGAGGCCCTCGCCAACCCCCTGTTCGGCCCCATGGCCACCACCGCCCTGTGCGCCTACGACACCCGTACCGCCGGGCCCGCCGTCGTCGCCGCGGCCCGCCGCACCCACCCCGACACCGAGGTGTACCAGGACCCGGTACGGCTCGCGGCCGAACTCGACGCCGTACCACTGCCGCTGCCCCCGATCGGCGCCGAGCGCCTCCCACAGCCGCACGCCGCGGCTGTGCAGTCCTGGGCGGAGAACCGCGGACTGCCCGCCGCGGACGCCGAGCTGTTCGCCACGGCCGTCGCGGAGACGGCGGCGGCCCTGGCCCCTCTCGACGGCACCGCCCTGCTGTGGGGCGATGCACCCGCCTGCGTCTGCGAACTGCGCTCGGCCCGCCGGATCGACGACCCGCTCGCCGGTTTCGTCCCGCCCCCGGCCACGGGCCAGGACCCCGGACCGGGCCTGTGGTACGCCCGCCAGGTGTGCGCGTACGTCGACATCCGAGACGACTCCGAGGGCGCCACCGTGCGGCTCCAGTACGCGTGACCTGCACAAGCAGGTAGGGGATCGGGTAGTCCTCCCCCTGCGCAGGACCGCCCCCGGGGATCACCCTGGACCCATGCTGCAACTCTCCGGGCGCCACCTCCCGGACCCCGACGCACGGTACGGTCCGTTCCCCCAGCCACCCCTGGGAGCGGGCCACCTGAGCGTCGAGTACGCGCCCAGGCTCTCCGCCGTCCGCGAGGTACGCGCCGAGGTCCGCAGGCAGTTGGAAGGCTGGGGGCTCGCGGAGCACGGTGAGGTGGCGGACGTGGCCGAACTGCTCGTCGGCGAACTGGCCACCAACGCCCTGGTGCACGCCGAGAGCGGCTTCCGGCTGACCCTCTTCGCCGCGCACGGCGTACTGCGCTGCGAGGTCGCCGACGCCGAGCGCCGGGTGCCGCGGGTGCTGGACGCGGGCGACGGGGAGAACGGCCGTGGGATGTTCCTGCTGGACGCGCTCGCCCAGCGCTGGGGCTGCCACCGGGACGGGCCGGGCAAGACCGTGTGGTTCGAGCTCGGCACGTGTGGGGCGGACGGCTGTGGTCGGCGACAGCCGTAGCGCTCCGCTGGGTGGGCCATGGCGGTTTGTCATTGCCGCCTTGGCCTGTTCCCGGGCTGCGGGTCTGTGGGGGCTGGGCGCGCAGTTCCCCGCGCCCCTGAGGCGATCCCCTCACGCCCTCTTGTCGGTCCGGGCTCTTTGATGTTTCTTGACCTGCATGGCGGATACCACGGGAAACACCACGGAGAACGAAGCCCAGCAGTCCCCTCAGCCCCGTAAGGCCAGTTGGAGGCACATCGGGCCGGGGATCGTCGTCGCGGCGACCGGGGTCGGTGCCGGTGATCTGGTCGCGACGCTCATCGCGGGCAGCAACTTCGGCTACACCCTCCTGTGGGCCGCGATCATCGGCTGTCTGGTGAAGATCTCACTCGCCGAGGCGGCGGGCCGTTTCCATCTGGCCACGGGGCGCACCCTGTTCGACGGCTGGGCGAGCCTGGGTCGGTGGACCACCTGGTTCTTCGCCGTGTACGTCGTGGTCTGGGGCTTCGTCTACGGCGCGGCGGCGATGTCGTCGAGCGCGCTGCCGCTGCAGGCGCTGTTCCCGGACGTGATGGACCTGAAGTGGTGGGGCATCGTCTGCGGTCTGGTCGGTCTGGTCTTCGTCTGGTTCAACAAGTACGCGGTGTTCGAGAAGGTCATGACGGTCCTGGTGGGCGTCATGTTCGTGGTGACGGTGTATCTGGCGATCCGGGTCACCCCGAACCTCCTCGACGCGTTCGCGGGTCTCCTCCCGGTGCTGCCCGACGAGAAGGACTCGATCCTCAACACCCTGGGCCTGATCGGCGGCGTCGGCGGCACGATCACGCTCGCGGCGTACGGCTACTGGGTCAACGCCAAGGGCTGGACCGACACCGGCTGGATGAAGGTCATGCGCCTGGACAACCGCGTCGCCTACGCCACGACGGGCATCTTCGTGATCGCCATGCTCTTCGTCGGCGCGGAGCTCCTCCACTCGGCGAACGTCGCCATCGCCAGCGGCGACAAGGGCCTGATCCAGCTGACCGACATCCTGGAGGAGGAGTACGGCGGTGCCACGGCCAAGTTCTTCCTGATCGGCTTCTTCGCCACGTCGTTCACCTCGCTGATCGGCGTCTGGCACGGCGTCAGCCTGATGTTCGCCGACTTCGTGGCACGACTGTCGGGCAAGGAGGCCGCCAAGGGCGACGAGGTCGCCTCCGGCAAGCGCGAGCGCTCCTGGCCCTTCCGCGCCTACCTGCTCTGGCTCACCTTCCCGCCCATGGTCCTGCTCTTCCAGGGCCAGCCCTTCCGTCTGATCATCATCTACGGCGTGCTGGGCGCGGCCTTCCTGCCCTTCCTGGCCCTGACCCTGATCTGGCTCCTCAACTCGGCCCGCACTCCGCGCGAATGGCGCAACGGCCATCTGAGCAACGCCATGCTCGCCATCGCGGGCCTGCTGTTCCTTGTCCTGTGCGTGAAGCAGATCTGGGACCAGCCGTGGGGGGAGTTCTTCTAGGCAGGGAGAATCGACGGATGACCGAGCAGCCACCTCCGCCCCCCGGCCCCGGCTTCGGCCCGCCCCCGCCGCAGTACGCACCGGGGCCACCCCCGTACGCGCCCGCGCAGCCCTCCTACGCGCCCCCGCCCGCCCCGTACCCGCCCGCACCACCCCCGTACACCCAGACCCCGCCCCAGCAACCGGCACCGGCCGGCCCGGACTTCCTCGCCGTCGACAAACGCAACGCGGTCGTCGTCGACGCGTCGGGAGTCGCCTTCGAGTCGTCCGGCCAGACGATCGAGTTCCGCTGGCCCGAGATCCGAAGCGTCCACTACCGGGCGAGTCCCGACGGCAAGGCCCTGATGGTCTCGGTGGTCCACATGGACGGCAGGTTCTACGAGTGCGTGGTGGAGGCCAAGCCCAGGACGCGGCTCCAGGAGTGGTTCCCGCAGCTGGCCTGGGTGCTTGGCCATTACCGACCGATGGGGTGACGGCGTCCGGTGCTGTTAGGGCAGCCCGTGGACGTGCGGCCCGACCGCGTTCGACCAGGCGTTGCCCGCCGTCGCGTCCCAGTTGGTCGACCAGGTCATCGCGCCGCGCAGGTCGGGATAGGTCCTGGACGGCTTGAAGGACCCGCACCCCGTGCCCTTGGTCAGGCAGTCCAGGGCGTTGTTCACGACGGACGGCGACACATAGCCGCTCCCCGCGCCCCGGGTCGAGGCGGGCAGGCCCAGCCCGACCTGGGACGGGGCGAGGCCGCCCTCCAGCTGGATGCAGGCCAGAGCGGTCAGGAAGTCCACCGAGCCCTGGCTGTACACCTTGCCGTCGCAGCCCAGCATGGAACCGCTGTTGTAGTACTGCATGTTGACGACCGTGAGGATGTCCTTGATGTTCAGCGCGGTCTGGAAGTAGGAGTTCGAGGTCGACTGCATGTCGATGGTCTGCGGCGCCATCGTGATGATCAGCGAGCTGCCCGCCTTCGCCGACAGCGACCGCAACGCCTGCGTCATATAGGTCGCGTTGAGGCCGTTCTCCAGGTCGATGTCGACGCCGTCGAAGCCGTACGTCTGCATCAGGGAGTGCACCGAGTTCGCGAAGTTCGCCGCCGAGGCCGCGTCGTTCACCGCCACCGTGCCGCGCTCACCGCCGACCGAGATGATGACCTTCTTGCCGGCGGCCTGCTTGGCCCTGATGTCGGCCTTGAACTGGTCGACGGTGTAGCCGCCGAGCCCGGCCGAGTCCAGGTTGAAGGTCACCGCGCCCGGCGTCGAGGTGGCGTCCGCGAAGGCGACGGCGATGATGTCGTACTGCGACTGGACGTCGGCGAGCTTCTGGACCGTGGCGCCGTTGTCGAAGTTCTGCCAGTAGCCGGTCACCGCGTGCTTGGGCAGGGCGGGACCGGGCCCGGTCGGCGCGTTCGTCCGGCCCGTCACCGCCGCCGACTTCGGCGATTCGCCCGCCGCGTTGGTCGCCGCGACCTGGAAGGAGTACGACGTGGAGGCCGCGAGGCCGGTCACCGTCGCCGAGGTGCCGGAGACGGCCGTCACCTTCGTGCCGTCGCGGTAGACGGTGTAACCCGTCGCCCCGGAGACCGCGTTCCACGCCAGGGACACCGACGAGGACGTCGTTCCGGAGACGTTCAGACCGCCCGGCGTGGCCGGGACCGTCGGGCCGGGGTCGGTGCCGCCGCCCCCGTCGGGCCCGAACACCGACACGTCGTCCGCGTAGTACGCGGCCTGCCCGTACCAGCCGTGCGTGTACACCGTCACCGAGGTCGTCGACGAGCCCGTCCGGAAGGTCGTCGAGAGCTGCTTCCAGGAGGACGAGTCCGGGGTCCACGTGGACACGTCCGTCGTGCCCGTGCCCGAGACGCCGAGGTAGGCGTAGCCGCCCCGGACCCAGGCGCCCAGGGTGTACGTCGAGCCGGGCTTCACCCGCACCGTCTGGGCGCACCGGGCGTTGTCCTGCCCCGCCGGGGTCCCCTTCAGCGCGGCCGTGCCGGCGTGCACCGGTGAGGAGACGGCCGTGCCGCTGCCCGCGGAACAGGTCCAGTCGCTCAGGCCCGACTCGAAGCCGGCGTTCCTGGCGTTGTTGACGTCGGCGGCGGAGGCCTGGCCGACGGTCGTGACAGTGAGGGCCAGGGCAGCCGTGACGGCACCCGACCACAGCCGCATGGATCGTCTGTGTCTGGACATGACAAAAAAATGGTCCAGACCAGAGGTACTGTCAAGAGGTCCAGACCAACCTGTCGAGCAGCAGTCCCACCGCACAACCCGCCAGCAGCACCGCGGTGGACATCCAGAACGCCAGGCCCGCCAGGTCCAGTACGCCCGGCCGCAGCGTCAGCAGCAGCACCTGCGCCGCCGCAGGAACCGCGCACGCCGCCACCAGATGCCGCGCCGGCATCTCACGCCACGGCTCCGGATGCACCCGCGCCGCCGCCCAGGTCGCGAGCACGACACACACCAGGTTCGGCAGATGCACCAGCCCCAGCGCGGCCCCGAACGAACCGACGCCCTCCGGACCGACCAAGGGGCCGTACACCAGCGTCATCTGGACGTACTCGCTGACGACCAGGACGACGATGCCGACGGCCCAGCAGCGGACGAGAGTCATCAACCACTCCCGAAGATCTCGAACCAGAGAAGAATCGCGAAGCCCAGTGCGGCCATACCGCAGCCCGCGACCAGGGCCAGTGACTGGAGTACGGGGGACCAGCTGCCCCGGCCCGCCACCGTCGCCGTGCCCCGCGGATCACGGGGGTCGTAGGTGACGGTGACCGGGGTGCCCTCCGTCGTCGACCAGCCCGCCAGGTCCTCGAACTCGACCCGTGTGCCGTCGGCCGTACGGAAGGCGAAGAAGTGCCGCCTGGCGTCGGAGCGGTTGTACGGCTCCGTCTCCACCCGGACGCACTCGCCCTCGGCCCGGACACCGGAGCGCAGCACCCGCGTCACCGTCACCAGCCGGCGCGCGTACTTCCACACCAGCGCGCCGAACAGCGCGACCAGCAGCGCGAGTACGACGTATCCGGCGCCCGGCACCTCCACGGTCAGTGCACCTCGACCGAGTCGATGATCCGCTCCAGGTCCCCGTCCGGCAGGGTGCCCTGCTGGGCGTCGATCCGGATCGCGAAGGTGGTGTCCTTCGAATCGAGCCCGGCGAGGATCACGCCCTCGACCGGGGTGCCCTTGGACGGGCCGCCGTCCTCGCCGGTCGCCTTGAAGGAGAAGTCGATCCGCCTGGCCTCGTCCGTGCCGGCCAGCTCCACGTCCTTCTGGCCCTTGACATCCGCGCCCAGCTGGATGCCCGCCTCGGCGGCGATCGCGGCCTGCTCCGCGGAGTTCGCCTCGGTGAAGCCGAGCTGCACGGTGACGACCGAGACCT
Source organism: Streptomyces sp. NPDC055506 (assembly GCF_053643595.1). NCBI lineage: Bacteria > Bacillati > Actinomycetota > Actinomycetes > Kitasatosporales > Streptomycetaceae > Streptomyces > Streptomyces sp. NPDC055506. The sequence continues at coordinate 7,975 of NZ_JBSHKH010000061.1, forward strand.
TCTTCCCGCCTTCCGCGCGCACCGCGGCGGCCGCGTTGTGCTTGCCCCGCTCGGCGGCGCTCTGCTCCTCGTACCCCTTCGGATACGACACGTCGACGCCCTTCGTCTTCAGGGTCCCCCAGCCGTCGGGCACGGCGGCCCCGCCGGAACCGGAGCTCCCGCAGCCGGTGAGGGCCACGGCGGTCAGCAGGGCGGCGGCCAGGCAGGCACGGCGGGTCTTCATCGGATCGGGCTCCCGTCTCGTCAGTTCGCACAGTAGCTGTAGGGAAGGTAGGAGCGACCGTCCCCGCGGGGCGCCCCCAGGAACTGGGCATCGGTCAGGGTCTCCGACTTCTTCTCCGTGGTGATCGTCATGCCCAGACTGAGCCCCAGATTCAACTCGAAGCCGTACTCGGCCGCGTTCACCTCGCCCGTGTACGTCATCCGGCTCGACTTGCCCTGGTCGAACATCAGCTGCCCGAAGGGGTCGTCGGCGCCCGGCCGGGCCGTGGGCGCGTGGTCGTCGAACATGTACTTGAAAGGCGTGGCGACCTGCTCGTTGTTGCTGTCCAGCCAGCGCTCGCCGACCGCCCGGTCCTTGTCGCCGGCCGGGCCGGGGTCGAAGGTGACGGTGTTGGTGACGATCTCGATGCCGGTCCCGGAGTCGGTGCCCTTCACCCCGGCGTTCCCGCCCCGCTTGTCGCCGTCCTTCTTGCCGTTGTCGCCGCCGGCCTTGGCCCCGTCCTTCTGGCCGCCCTTCTCGACGGTCCGGGTCATGTCGATCCGCACCAGCTTGTTGGTCTTCTTGTCGTAGGTGACCGTGATGGTGCCGGTCTGCGTCGTGTTCGCCGCGTACTCGCCGCTGAGCGGACCCGCCTCGTAACCCACCTTGGAGCCGTACTCGATGGACGAGGAGTACGTGTACGACTTGGTGTTCTTGTAGGCGTTGTCGGTCCAGGTCACCTCGGGGGAGTACTTGAAGGTGCCGCCGAGCGCGGCGCTCAGCTTCTTCTCGTCGCCCGCCGAGATCTTCAGGCCGGCCGACGCCGAGGCCTCCAGGCCCACCTTGCCGTAGGTGATCTTCCGGTTGTCGCCGAGGTTGTCCTTGATGCGGTTCTGCGTGTCCTCCTCGTCCTTCAGCGGCCCCGTCCCGAAGAGGTAGGCGATGCTGTCGCCGAGGCTCGCCTCCGCGCCGCCGGGCATGGTGCGCCGCATCTCGTACATCTGGAGCTTCTCCACGTCGTCCCGGAACCGCTGGGCCTCCTCCGGGCTCTGGAAGACCCAGGTGTCGCCGTTGGTCACCTTGATGCCGAGCCCGAGTTCGACCTTGTCGGCGCCGAACCGGCCCACCTTCATGCCCGGCTTGAAGTCCTTCTTCGCGGCGACGGACGCGGCGTCGGTGAAGGTCAGATAGACCAGCGTGTCCTTGTCGTCGACCTTGCCGTCACCGTTGACGTCCGTCTTCGCCTTCAGATGCTGCTCCTGGAAGCCGTACTCCTTGCCGATCTCCCAGAAGAAGATCTTCGCCTTGGAGCCCGCCTTGTCGGTGACGGAGGAGACCTGGCACAGCGCCGGTTCGAAGTCGGCGTCGGTGAGCGGCTTGCCCGGCCCGGTCGGGCCCGCCGCGCAGTCGCCGCCGCCCGCGACCTTGCAGACCTGCGCGGCGATCTTGTCGTAGATCAGCTGCCCCACGCCGGTGGCCGAGACCGCGAGCACGATCGCGGCACTGACGACGACCATCCCGAGATACTCGGTGCCCGTCGCGCCGCGGTCGTCGAAGACCAGTCTGTCCCTGTACGTCCGTATGCCGCCCCCGCCAGCCATACGGCACCCCTCCTCACCCGAACCACGTATCCGTGGACGGCGAGCGTAGGGACGCGCCCCCGCACCGGGCGTGGGCCTCAGGGCCCAAACGGAGACCCACCGTCAACGCTGGGCCCTCTGGGCCCACCGCCCGGGACCTCCCGAGCCCGCGCCGGCGACCGGCGAGATGCTCAACCTGCCCCGTTTTGACGCCTCTTGTGCAACGACAGTTGCTCTCCAGCTACACAAACGCTGTTCTCCGGTCACAGAGCCGTGGATACAGTGCTGAGGTAGTCACGCAGTGAAGTCACCGAAGTGTGCCGGAGTCACACCGGCGCGCCGACGGGCATGGGGAAACGGGGAGCTGCGCGTGCCAACTGCCATTGCCGTGACGAGTGCCGACATGGCACTGCCGCCACAGGACGAACGCACCCTGCCCGCCGTCGTGCTGCGGGACATCGACCGGCGCCCCCTGGAACAGGCGCTCGCCGAGATGCAGACCCTGGTCGAGCAGCACGGACACGTGATCGTGGTGTGCTCCCAGGCCGCGCCCACCGCCGTACAGCGCCGGCTGCACACCCTGCGCTCCCTCATGGAGAGCGACCGCATCGCCCTCTTCCGCCCGGACCTGCCCCCGCTCGGACTGGCGGTCCTGGCCCGCCAGTTACGACAGCTGGCGTCCTGCGACATCAGCCCCGGCGTGCTCGCCTCGGCAGGCCGGCTGCTCGTCCACTACATCCACGCCGGGGCGCTGCTCAACTCCGTCACCCGGCTCGACCGCGTCCCCGTCGGTCTGAAATCGCACGCCAAGTCCTGGGTCCCGGGCAGCCAGTTCGGCGTCCTCGCCCACCCCGAGCCGCGGCTCGTCAGAATCACCCCCGAAGCCGCCCTCCCCGGCCCCGAGTTCGGCACCTGGATGCTGGTCGCCAAGGGACAGCTCCAGTCCGACTGGGTCACCGCCACCCTCGCCCCCTCCTGGAAGGTGCAGGGGCTGCGCGAGATCCCGCTCCCGGCCGAGTCGCCCGGCTGGTGGGGCACCGGCAAGCTCATCGAGTTCTGCAGCTATCTGCCCGACCTGTCGGTCCTCTACCAGCTGGTCACGTCCGTACGGCGCAGCCGCTGCCACTGGTGCGGCATCGACGTCATCGGCGACCGCTGCGTGTTCTGTTCGGCCACACCACCCGACTACGACAGCCCGCCCCTCAAACAGCTCGAGAACCGAACGGCCGTCGGGTGAGCCCTGACACCGCTCGCCGAAACCGCTCCGATCCCGATCGACCGCTATCCCCAACGAGGTTGTACGGTTCATGAATTCCCGTCAGCGCCGCGGCGTGATTCTCCTGCTCCTGTCGGTCGTCTGCGCCCTGGGCGCCTTCACCGGCGTGCTCTCCGTCATAGGTGACGTGAAGTCCAAGGTCGGCCCCGAGGTCACCGCCTACCGGCTGAAATCGGACGTGCCGCCCTACACCACGCTCACCACGGGCCAGTTCGAGAAGATCAAGATGCCCGAACGGTGGCTGTCCAATAACGCCGTCACCGATCTGCGGGAGATCCAGGGCAAGATCGCCGTCACGACACTGCGCTCGGGCTCCCTGCTCCAGTCCGACATGATCGTCCGCCAGCCCGCCCTCCAGCCGGGCCAGCAGGAGGTCGCCATCATGATCGACTCGGCGACCGGTGTGGCCGGCAAGATCACGCCCGGCTCCTCGGTCAACGTGTACGCCACGTTCGAGGGCAAGCGCGAGGGCGACCCCGACCAGTCGAAGATCATCGTGACGAACGCCAAGGTCATCGACGTGGGCGAGCTGACCGCGCTGAAGCCGGACGAGAACAACCGCACCCAGCAGCCCACCGACGCCGTCCCCATCACCTTCGCGCTGTCCGCCCTCGACGCCCAGCGCATCACCTACGCCGAGTCGTTCGCCCAGCGGGTCCGGCTCGCCCTCGTCGCGCCCGGCAGCGACACCACGGTCCCGGAGCAGGACCGGACGTACGAACTCGCGAAGGACAAGTGAGAGGCCCGCATGCCCACGAGGATCCTCCCGGCAGTCGGTGAAGTGGACGCCGTCCGGTCCATCACGACGCTGCTCAGCCAGCTCCCGGACGCCGAGCCGGTGGCCCCGGTGGCCGACTCCACCCAGCTCATCGACACCCTCGCGCGGCTCGCCGCCGAGTCCGTCGACGAACTGCCCGAGGTCGTGGTCGTGCACGAGCGGATCGGCCCGGTCCCCGCGCTGGAGCTGATCCGCGAAGTGGCCCTGCGCTTCCCGGCCGTCGGCGTCATCCTCGTCACCTCGGACGCGAGCCCCGGCCTCTTCCAGGCCGCCATGGACTACGGCGCCCGCGGCCTCGTCGCCCTGCCCCTGAGCTACGAGGAACTGGCCAGCCGCGTCCAGGCGGTCGCCCAGTGGTCCGTCGGCGTACGGCGGCACCTGGGCGCCGGCGGCGACGTCTTCACCGGCGTCGGAGGCACCGTCGTCACCGTCAGCGGCGCCAAGGGCGGTGCCGGGGCCACCCTGACCGCCATCCAGCTGGCCCTGGCCGCCCAGGCCTCCGGCCGCAGCACGGCCCTGGTCGACATGGACCTCCAGACCGGCGACATCGCCTCCTACCTGGACGTCCAGTTCCGCCGCTCCGTCGTCGACCTGGCCGCCATCACGGACATCTCCCCGCGCGTCCTGGCCGACGCGGTCTTCCGCCACGACACCGGCCTGGCCCTGCTGCTCGCCCCGGCCGAGGGCGAACGCGGCGAGGACGTCACCGACCGCGCCGCCCGCCAGATCGTCAGCGCGCTGCGCTCCCGCTACGAGATCGTCGTCATCGACTGCGGCGCCCAGCTGAACGGCGCGGGCGCGGCCGCCGTGGAGATGGCGGACCGGGCCCTGCTGATCACCACGCCGGACGTGGTCGCCGTACGGGGCGCCAAGCGGGCGGTACGGATGTGGGACCGGCTGCAGATCCGCAAGGCCGAGGAGACGACCGTCGTCGTCAACCGGCACAGCCGCGGTACGGAGATCCAGCCGCCCCTGATCCAGAAGATCACCGGCACGGCGGTCGCCGCGACCGTGGTCCCCGCCAACTTCAAGGAACTGCAGAGCGTCGTGGACGCGGGCCGCATCCACGAGCTGGAGAACAAGAGCGCGGTGAAGCAGGCCCTGTGGGGCCTCGCGGGAGAACTGGGCCTGGTCAAGGTCCCCGACGGCGCGCAGAAGGCGGGCCGGGGGTTCAAGGGCGGGGACCGGGGGTCGGTGAACTTTCGACGGCGGAGGGAGGGATGAACATGCCTTCAGGAGAGCGGGACCGGGGCCAGGTCACCATTGAGTTCCTCGGGATGACACCGACGATCATCGTGACGCTGGTAGTTCTGTGGCAGCTCGTGCTCGTGGGGTACACGTTCACGCTCGCGGGGAATGCTGCGGACGAGGCGGTGCGGGCGGGGACGGCGGCGGAGTACGACCGTGAGGGCAAGTGCCAACAAGCGGGTCTGGACAAACTGTCGGACGCGTGGCGAGCGGGCGCGGCGGTGAGCTGCGGGGGCTCTGGCTCCGGCTTCATCACCTCCGACGTCAAGCTCCAGGTCCCCGTCCTCTTCCCGGGCACGATCGCCTTTCCGTTCACGGTCAAGGGCCACGCGGGTGCGGTCGAGGAGGCGAAGTGAGATGTCGTACGACCGGAAAGTACGCGATCGCGGCCAGGCCGCCCTCGAATACCTCGGGTTCCTCCCGATCCTGCTGCTCGTCGCCATGGCGGCCGTGCAGCTCGGCCTGATCGCCTACACGGCACAGCAGGCGGGGACGGCGGCGCGGGCGGGAGCGCGCAGTGCCTCGCTGAACCCTGGAACCGCGCAGCAGGCCTGCGGGAACGCGGTCAGCGGGTGGCTGGCCGACGGGACTTCCTGCTCGCCTGCGGAATCGGGCGAGGAGGTCACGGTCACCGCCACCGTCGACATTCCGTCCCTGGTTCCCGGCTGGAACTTCGACCCGGCGCGCAAGACCGCCACAATGCCGCTCGACCACTGACCATCGGCGAACGAGGAGCACCGCACCCATGAGCCTGCGGGCACGTATCAACTCCCCCGAGGAGAACGGAAACCGGGGTGAGGACGGCCACATGGTGGCCTCGTACCGGGCCAAGCTCCTTGAGGAGATCGACCTCGCGGAGATGAGTGCGCTGGCCGCCGCCGAGCGCCGGGCACGGCTGGAGCGGGTGCTCGGGCACATCATCAGCCGCGAGGGCCCGGTCCTGTCGACCGTGGAACGCTCGCAGCTGATCCGCAGGGTGGTCGACGAGGCGCTGGGCCTCGGCATCCTGGAGCCGCTCCTGGAGGACGCCTCCATCACGGAGATCATGGTGAACGGCCCGGACGCCATCTTCGTGGAGCGCGGCGGCCGGGTGGAGCAACTGCCCCTGCGCTTCGCCTCGAACGACCAGCTCATGCAGACGATCGAGCGGATCGTCTCGACGGTCAACCGCCGCGTCGACGAGTCGAACCCGATGGTCGACGCCCGCCTCCCGTCCGGCGAGCGCGTCAACGTCATCATCCCGCCCCTGTCCCTGACGGGCGCCACCCTCACGATCCGCCGCTTCCCGCGCTCCTTCACGCTCCAGGAGCTGATCGGCCTCGGCTCGCTCGACGAGCACATGCTTTACCTGCTGGCGGGCCTGGTGCAGGCGAAGTTCAACGTCATCGTCTCGGGCGCGACGGGCACCGGCAAGACGACCCTGCTGAACGCGCTGTCCGGGCTGATCCCCGGGGGCGAACGCATCATCACGATCGAGGACTCGGCCGAACTCCAGCTCCAGCAGGCCCATGTGATCCGCCTCGAGTCACGCCCGCCGAACGTCGAGGGCAAGGGCCAGGTGTCCATCCGTGACCTGGTCCGCAACTCCCTGCGCATGCGCCCCGACCGGATCGTCGTGGGTGAGGTCCGAGGCGGCGAGTCCCTGGACATGCTCCAGGCGATGTCGACGGGCCACGACGGCTCGCTGGCCACCGTCCACGCCAACAGCGCCGAGGACGCGCTGATGCGCCTTCAGACCCTGGCGTCCATGTCGGACGTGGAGATCCCCTTCGTGGCGCTGCACGACCAGATCAACAGCGCGGTGGACGTCATCGTGCAGCTCACCCGCTTCGCCGACGGGGCCCGCCGCATCACCGAGATCGCGATGCTCGAAAGCCACGGCAGCGAGCCGTACCGACTGGTCACGGCCGCCCGTTTCGACGCTCAGCCGATGGCGGCGGACGGCCGTATCCATGGCGCGTTCGCATACTTCCCGCTCCCGCGCCGCATCGCCGACCGCCTCTACATGGCGAGCCAGCCCATTCCTCAGGCCTTCGGCGTCGCCGAGGCAGCGGACGAGCTGGCCACCCGAGAAGCCAGGTAGGAGAAGAGAGCCGCCCCCATGGAACTGCAACCCCTCATCACGCTCACCACCGGCATCACCCTGCTGACCTGCGTCCTCGCGGTCGTGGGGGTGCATTCCTACGCCATGGGCAAGGCACACCGGCAGGCACTCGTCGAGCGTCTGTCGGCCACCGGCCAGATACCGGTCGCCGGCCGTCACCGCCGCTTTCGCAACCTCGACCGCCGCCTGCGCCGAACCAAGCTGGGCAGGAAGCTCGAACTCCGCCTGGCGGCCACGGGCCTGGACATCACCCCGGGCGAGTTCTTCGTCTACATGCTCGCCACGGTCGTCGGCCTGTGGCTGATCGGCCAGGTGGCCCTGGCCCCCTTCTTCGGCCCGCTCGCGGGCCTGCTGGGCATCTGGGTGGCGGTGCAGTTCCTCAACTGGCAACGCCAGAAACGCATCGAGAAGTTCATCAACCAACTCCCTGAGCTGGCGAGGGTCTTGGCCAACGCCACCCAGGCCGGCCTGGCACTGCGTACGGCGATCGGGATGGCGGCGGAAGAGCTGGAGGCGCCTGCCGGTGAGGAACTGGGCAAGGTGGCCGCCCAGTTGGCCGTCGGCGCGTCGATGGACGACGCGCTGGGCGAGTTGGCGGACCGTCTGCCTTCCCGCGAACTCGTCGTTCTGGTCACGACGCTGGTGCTGTCGAACCGGGCGGGCGGCCAGGTGGTGAGCGCGTTGCGGAACCTGACGGAGACCCTGGAGGAGCGCAAGGAGACCCGACGCGAGGTCCGCACGCAGCTGTCCCAGGTCAACATGACGTCGTACGCGGTGCCGGTGCTGGGCGTGGGCGCCTTGTTCTTGTTGAACGCCATCGAGGACGGAGCGCTGGATCGCATGACCGCGTCGCCCGTCGGCCAGGCCTGCGTGATCATCGCGTTCGGCCTCTACGCCATCGGGTTCTTCCTCATCCGCCGCTTTTCCCGCATCGACGTCTGAGCCACCGAGTCACTGGAGAAGGAGCGCCGCGATGGGACTTCTGCTGGCACTGGTCATGGGCCTCAGCGTGTGGGGCATCTTCGCCGGCATCCGCATCTTCCGCGCAGAGGCCAGGCTTCCCGGCGACCTGGCGCTGGCCCTGGAGGTCGGTTCCTCCCGCACCAGCGCCGTGGGCTCGCTCGTCGATCGGCTCGGCATGCGGTACGCGCCTGCCGTCCTGCGTCTGATGGGACCCAAGAGAGTCGCCAAGTACCGCCGGAAAATCGACCTCGCGGGCAACCCCGGCGGTCTCACCATCGACCGCTACGCGGCCCGGCGGGCGGTATACGGGGCGATCGGCGGCCTGGGCGGTCTCATCGCGCTCAGCGAGGGCAGCCTCTTCAGCGCCCTGATCATGTTCAGCTTCGCGGCTTTCTGGGCCGAGGTCGGCATCTGGTCGGCGATCCGCATCCGCAAGGACGCGATCGAGCGGACATTGCCCGACTTCCTCGACGTCCTTGCCGTCGTGGTCAGCGCGGGACTCGGCTTCCGCCAGGCGCTGGACCGCGTCGCGTCCAAGTACGAAGGCCCGTGGGCCGACGAACTCCGCATCACCCTGCGCCAGATGGACCTCGGCATGAGCCGCCGCGAAGCCTTCGCCGAGCTGCGGCGACGGAATGACTCGGAGCAGGTGGCCATGTTCGTGACCGCGCTGCAGCAGGGTGAGGAACTGGGTGCCCCGATCGTGGACACCCTCGTCGCGCTCGCCCAGGACATGCGTCGCACGGATGCGCAGAGCGCTCGCCGCAAGGCCGCACGCGCGGTTCCCAAGGCCACCTTGATGATCACGACGTTCATGGTCCCGGCCACGATGATCCTGCTCGGCGCGGGGATGCTGCTCGGTTCCGGTACGGACTTCAGCACGATCACGGGCGAGTAGGACGGGGGGCGACAGCATGTCGACGACGAGGGAGCGGAGCAGGCTGCTGCGCCGCCGTCCGAAGCCGCCGGAGATCACGACCCCTCCGGCGGGCACGATTTTGCCGGATCACGTGAGGACGGGAGCGCCGGACATCCCGGTGACGTACGCGACTCCGGCCCTCCCGGAGGGGTGGATCCCGGCAGACGCCCAGGCCCCCACGGACCCCACCGGACTGGACGCGGGCGGGGCTGCCGTATCCGGGCGGACGGTGCGGATCAGACGGGGACTTCGGCGGGAGGGGGCGGTGGCTGGGACGGACGCCACGGCGTCGCCTGCACAGCGCCTGACCGCGGTACCGGCGAACGACCGGCCGCCGACGCGAACCGATGACCGGGCGACACCAGGCAGGCACGGCGGGCCGACGGCGGGTGCGAAGGGCCCGCTGGCGGCGGATGCCGAGGGTGGACTGAGTGCGGCCGCGAACGGCGGCGGGGACGACGAACGCACTCAACCGCCGGGGCCACACATGCCCGGCCACGAAGGCCGTAGCGGTGCGAACGGAAACCCGTATCCGGCCATGGGCCGGGTGCCCCACCGCGTACCCGCCGCTGATGACACCCCCGCCATCCCCATCCAGATCAACGCCCTCCAGGCCATGTGCCGCCAGGTATTCGGCTTCCGCCTGGCCATGATCGCCTTGGCCGCCCCCGCCGCGCTGCTCAACGCCGGCCCCGGCCTGGCCACCCGCCTGGTGGCCGCCGCGGTGGTGGTCACGTTCATGGGCTCCTACGTTCTCTTCCGAGACTGGGAACGATTCGGCCCTCTCCTCCTGCGCCACCCCTCCCTCCTGGCCGTGGACACCCTCTTCGGCTCCCTGCTCCTCATCTCCGCGGGTCCTGACAGCACCCTCGCCTACGTCAGCGTCTGCGCCCCCCTCCTGGCCGGCCTCGTCTACGGCTGGCGCGGCGCAGCCGTCTTCGCCTCACTCCAGTCGCTGATTCTCCTGCTGGTCTACGCAACCGCGGCGAACCTGCACGCCGGCTTCGCCGAGGCGTCTCTCCTCCCAGGCCTGTGCGTCATCGCCGGAGCCGTGGGCTCGAGCCTCCGCAGCCTCATGCTCCGCTTCGGCGAGGCCACCCAGGCTCTCACCACCGTCCAGGCCCGGCTCGCCGTCACGGAAGCGGTCAGCGCCGAACGCGCCCGTCTGGCACGGGAGATGCACGACTCGGTGGCCAAAACCCTGCACGGCGTGGCGCTGGCCGCCGACGGCCTGGCAAGCACCACGGGCGCTGATCGGATGAACCCGACCCTTGTCAGACAACAGGCGGCCCTGGTCGCCCGCTCCGCCCGCCGAGCCGCCGCCGAGTCCCGTGAACTCCTGGCCGACCTGCGCCGCGAATCGGACCCCGACCAGGCCACGGATGTCCTGGTCGAACTCGCCGCCCGTACCCGCGACTTCAGCACCCGTACCGGCTTCCCCGCCGTCTACCGCCCCACCGGCGAGCACTCCGTACCGCCCGTCCCGCCCGCGGTGGCCCGCCAGCTCCTCACCATCGCCTCGGAAGCCATGGAGAACGCCCACCGCCACGCGCACCCGAGCCGCGTCGACGTCAGTGCGGGCGTCCATGGCGATCTGCTCCGCATCAGCGTGTACGACGACGGACGAGGTCTCCCACCCGGAACCACGCTCGAACAACTTCGCCGGGCGGGCCACTTCGGCCTGGTGGGCATGGTCGAACGGGCCGCCTCGGTGGGTGCCCGTATCCGCGTCGGCCGCGGCGGCCACCCCCAGGGCACGGAAGTCCGCCTGGAACTCCCGCTGGCCGCCCTGACCACACCCACGGCATGACCCCACGACACGAAAGGAGGCCCCTGATGCCGGACCAACCGCTCCCACACCCTGGCGACGCACCACTGCCGCCACAACTCCCAGCACCCCCGCACCCGTTCGCGGACCTCGCCCCACCCGCACAGCAGCCGAGCCGAAGCCTCCGGGTCGTGGTCGCGGACGACAACCCCGTGGTCCGGGCCGGCCTCACCGCCCTGCTCTCCGGCCGCGCGGACATCACGGTCGTGGCGGAGGCCGCCGACGGCCGCCAGGCCTACGAGGCGGCTCATCAGCACCGCCCGGACGTCGTCCTCCTGGACGTCCGCATGCCCGGCGTGGACGGCATCTCGGCACTTCCGTACCTGGTGCAGATCGCCCCGGTCGTGATGCTGACGTACAGCAGGGAGTCGGAGATCGTCCAGGAGGCCCTGCGCCGAGGAGCGGGCGGCTACCTGGTCCACGGCGAGTTCACGGCCGACCAGCTGGTCGAGGCCGTACGGGACATCAAGGAGGGCAGGGCCCACTTCACCCCCACGGCGGCGGGAGCCCTGCTGGCCCAGCTCCGCCAGGACCAGGCACCGACGCCGCCGCTCCCCGACGGCCTTGGCCAGTCTTCGAGTGCGACTGCATACGGAATTTCCACCTCCGTAAATCCGCATACTCAATCTCAACTGTCCTCTTCACCAGTCAACTTCGGGCTGCCCCGCGTCCCGTCCCCACCCATTTCTTCAGAAAACCTTTCGCAAGTGCAACCGAATGTGGGACAGTCTTCGTCTGGGTGGACGAGTGGCCCTCCGGTCGCTCCCGACAGGTCGCGGTTCCAACTGAGTGCGAGGGAGGCGGAGATCATGGACCACATCGCGTCCGGCATGACCAACCAGCAGATCGCCGCCACCTGCTTCATCAGCGAGAAGACCGTCAAGAATCACATCAACCGCATCTTCGCCAAGCTGCACAGCACCAGCCGTTCCGAAGCCGCCGCCAAATGGATCGGCACGGCACCGGACTCAGGTCGAGGACTGGGGTGACCTGCGGTGACAGTGCGGGGGGAAGGGCGGATGGGCCTGCGGGCCCAGGCAGTCGACGGCAAGTCCCGGAAGTCGTGCTGGGCCTCGGATTGGGCCCTGGATTGGGCCCTGGGGCCCTCTGGGACGCGGGGTGTTCCGCCGTACGTTTCTGGTGCCGAAAGCGGCACTGCCGAACCCGGAGGGGATCACCATGAGCGACCTGATGCTGAAGACCGCCGTTGCGACCAAGGTTCGCGTCAACGGCTGGAAGAACACCACGGTCGAAGCCATGCAGCGCCGCGCCGGCGACAGGGGGCAGACCGCGGTGGAGTACCTGGGCATCATCGCGGTGGTCGTGGCGATCGTGGTGCTGATCGCCGGGACGAACATCGGTCAGACGATCGTCAACAAGCTGACCACGCAGATCAACAAGGTCGCTCCTTGATCCGACCTCGCAGGTACGGCGACGCAGGGCAGGCATTCCCCATCTACATCACCGTGGTGGGGAGCCTGCTCTTCCTCGCGTTCGCGTACTTTGCGGTCGGCCAGGCCGCGGTCAATCGGAACGGCGCCCAGACGGCCGCTGACGCGGCAGCTCTCGCGGCGGCCCAGGACAGGCGAGACCTACTCGCTGGCGCGTGGGTGAACGACTTCCTCGACCCGACCAAGTGGCAGGACATCTTCGACGGCAACGCCGAAGGAGTCGGGGAGTCGTGCTGGCGCGCACACCAGTTCGCCGCGCAGAACGACGCTCGAGTGGTCGGGTGCGGACCGGAGGGCCTCCTGGGCTTCACGGTTGAGGTCGAAACCAACAAGCCCGTCGGAGACTCCATCGTCCCCGGCACGGCGGAACGCAAAGCGAATGCGTCCGCCACCGCCGTGATCGAGTCCCGCTGTACGTTCAAGCTTCCCGCCGCGGACGCGGGTGACGTACTGCCGCGGCTCTCCTGCAAGGACAACAGGGACTGGGACCTGAAGCCGGGCGATCCTCCCAACGTTCTCCCGAAACCCGAGGATCTCTTCGACGTCCATCTGGCCGACTGACAACCACGAACGACGAGTTGAAGGAAGCAGAGTGATGAGCATTCGGTTCACTACGAAGGCCCGCAGGGGGGTGGTCGCGTTGACCGTTGCGGCCGGATTGGCCCTCAGCGGGGCCGGCTGCGGCGGCGGTGGAGGCGACGACGAGGAGCCGAAGCCTTCGGCGTCCGCCTCCAAGGACAGTGAATCCAAGCCGAGTGCTCAGGAGGGACAGGCCAGTGAGCCCTTGGCCGAGGTGAAGGGGCCGAGCGGCCTGCTCCTCCAGATCACCTCTGCTGAGCGTGACTCCGGTGGCTTCGTCACTGTGAACGGCAACCTGAAGAACGACGGCTCCGAGATCGTCACCATCCCAGCGGAGCTGAGTGGTAACGAGACCGAGATCATCAACAAGGGCAGGTCGTTCGGTGGCGCCACTCTCGTCGACTCGAAGGGCAAGAAGCGGTACTACGTGCTGCGCGACACAGATGGGCGTCCATTGACGACCACTGGCTTCTCGGCACTTAAGGCCGGGGAATCCATGGCTGTGTTCCTGCAGTTTCCGGCCCCCCCGGCGAGCACGACCGAAGCCACCTTCCAACTGCCGTTGTTCTCTAGTGCTGTCATCAAGATTTCCGGGTGAGGCACACGGTGACCCTTACCCATACTTCGGGCCGCGTGACAGCGCACCGTCTTTCCCTGGTCGTCGCTACCGTTACCCTCGTGATCGCCACGAACCTTTACAGCACGGTGAGCGCCCACGCTGACGAGGGCCCCAGTGTCCCCCCTGGCACCGAGGCCTCCCCCTCCGCCCCCGTCAAGGTCGACCCCAACGACCCCGACCTCAAACTCCCCGAGGGCGCCACCCTGGCCTCCGCCAAGGTCCTGGACATCAAACAGGTCGTAGAAGACCAAAGCGGCGACGAACGCCGAGAAGACACCAACGCCGACGTCAAGTTCGCCCTCCAGGCCGAAGTCCTCTTCGGCAAGGACAGCGCGAAACTCAGCGCCGAGGCGAAGTCCCGTATCTCCGCGATCGCCGAGGAGATCAAGACACAGAACGCGACGAAGATCCGCGTCTTCGGCTTCACGGACAACCTCGGCTCCTCCGCCCACGGCGACGTCCTGTCCAGGAAACGCGCAGACGCCGTACAGAACGTCCTGGACCAGGAACTGACCGACTCCGACGTCACCTACGAGGTACGCGGCTACGGCGAGCAGTACCCGATCGCGGACAACTCCTCGGAAGCCGGGCGCAAGAAGAACCGCCGGGTCGAGGTCTCCTTTCCGCGCACGGAGAGCTGAGCCACCAGCACCCACTCACCCCCATGGCCCGTCTCGCGCCACCACAGGCAGGGACGGGCTTTGCCGTTCGAGTTGGGCCAAGGGTGGGCCCGGGGGCCCATGTGTCAGTGTTCGATTCTCATTAGCGTCAGCCGGGCGCCCGCCTTGAATGCCCGCCCGCTGAACCGAGGTCACGCATGTCCGGTGCCGGTAACTCGATACCCCCGAACGGGATGTGGGGTGCGCAGAACACCCCCTCCTGGGACCGGCGTTCGCCGTTGCCACGGGAACTGGGCTGGGCGCAGGTACTGCTGTGGGTGCAGTTCGCGCTGACGGCGATGTACGTGATCACCGTGCTGTCGGTGGTGTCGTACTACTCCGGGGAGATCTTCGGGATCCTGGTGTACGACTCGCTGCCCAGTGTGGCGGGGGTCTACCTGGCCCGGCACCTGTGGCGGGGCGGGGTGTGGACGAGCCGCGCACTGATCGCCGTACAGGCGTGGATCGTGTGGCTGTCTCTCGGCACGCTGATGCACGGTGATCTGCGGGGATTCACGCAGGCGGCCATGCCGGTGGCGGTCATCGTGCTGTTGCGTCGGGCCCGGTCGCGGGAGTGGTTCGAAGCCGCTCCTCAGGACAGGGAGGAGCGGCGGGCGTTCAGTCTGGCGAGGATGATCCGCTGGCGCCGCGACGAGGGCCAGACCGCGGTGGAGTACGCGGGGCTCGTAGCGGTCGTCGCCGCGATCATCCTCGCGCTGTCGGTGGGCGGCCTCGGCGGGCGCATCGCCGACGGCATCCAGTCGGCGGTCTGCTCGGTGACGGGCACGGCCTGCGCCGCTCCGCGGGGCGATGGCACGGAGACGGGTGCGGCGGCCGGGGACGACGACGGTGCCCGCAACGGTGGTTCGGACGCCGGCGCCGGCGGCGGCAACGGCTCCGACCCGGACGGCAGCGCGGATGCGGATGGTGGCGCGGGGGCAGACCGTGGTTCGGGCGCGAACGGCGAGACGGGTGCCGAAGGCGACCCGGGCACCCAGGGCGGTTCGGGTGGTCAGCAAGGCACAGGCGCCGACGCCGGCACGGGCGGCAACGACACCGGCGGCCTTCCGGCGTCGTCCACCCAGATCATCACCCCTCAGGGCGCGGAGCCGGGCGACACGGTTCCGCTCGCTCCGGGTCCCTTCGACAACAGGTCGCTCTGGGACGACGTACATGACCAGGAACGCCACGACAGGACGTTCATGGACCACGTCCGGGGCTTCTTCGTGGCCCCGACCAAGAGCTTCCTGGCCAGCACCATGGACTTGGTCAGCGACCCCGTCGGCTCGATCAAGGACACCTGGAACGGCCTGAAGGGCTACACCACGAACTGGTGGGGCGACAAGGCCGACGAGTTGGGCGAGGAGTGGGACAAGGGGAACTACCTCTCCTCCGTATGGGGCTGGGTCAACTCGCCCGAGGACTTCGTGTCCGACCTGGCGATCGACACGTTCGTCGACAAGGAGAACTGGGAGAAGGGCAACTACGGCGCCTCCATCGGCAACACCGTGGTCAACGTCGTCGGCATCTTCAGCCCGAAGACGATCACGAAGTTCACCAAGTTCAAGGAGCTGGCCGAGGTCGGTGAAGCCCTCGACAAGGCGGCGGACGCGGCGGAGAAGGCCCGCAAGGCGGCCAAGGCGGGCGACTTCGGCGGTGCGAAGAAGGCCGCGGACGAGGCCCAGAAGCACGCCGACGAGGCGAGGAAGAAGGCCGAGAAGAACGGCAGCTGCACGATCGCGATCGGGCGCGTCCCGTACGGCGGCGGCCTGCGCGGTGTTTCGGGCTCTGGCACCGGCGTCCTGGCGGCCCCGCAGGGCGGCCGGATCGTCGTCGCCGAAGGAGGCGGCAAGGAGTGCACGGGCGACGATGCCGACGACGCGCGCCAGGCCCAGCAGGAGGCGCTGGAGGCGCGGGCCGATGTGCTGCGGGAGCAGATCAAGGCGTACAAACGGCTCCCGCAGGGCGAGAAAGTCAACCTGCAGGAGGCCCAGCTCGACAACCTGCTCAAGCGGGCAAAGGACGATGTCGACCCGAACTCCAAGGACATCAGCAAGAAGGAGGCGGCGGACGCCATCGCCGACGTCTCGGAGCTGGTGAACCAGAAGAACATCCACAACACCAGCAGGGAGAAGCTCGCCGCCAAGGTGCTGAACTCCAAGACCAAGGACCAGCTCGCCGAGAACCTCGCAGAGGCGAACGTTACGAAGCGTATGGCGCAGGACGAGGCGGCGGATGGCAGCACGGTGTACTCGGACATCGGCGACAGTGACGAGCGCAGGAAGAAGCGCGAGTCGCCGCTACGACCAGACGGCTTGGGCGGCGAGATCGACGTCACGGGAATCCCGGACGCCGACGTGGCCTACCGTGGCAAGGACGGCAAGGTGCACGTCGTGGAGGTCAAGAACACGGGGAACGCGACGACCAAGGGCTCCATAGCCACACAGGTGGACAGGCTGGGCGCGTGGCAGAGAGCGGAGCCGGGCCGCGTCGCCCGCTACGAGATCGCCTCCACCAGGGGGTGGCAGAAGATCTTCGACGGGTTCAAGCCGCCGAAGCGGGGCGAGGGTGCTCCTCCAGGAACCCCGGCCTCCAGGATGGCCCAAAATGAAGTCGGCGCCCGCATCGCCGGCCAGGAGGTGACTCCTGCGCAGCTCAAGGCCATGAACGACGCCTGGAATGCCAAGAGCGAGGCGGAGAAGTACGACGCTCTGAGCTCCGGCAAGATGAAGGATCCGAAGACCGCGATGGGGTACCTGGGGGTCTCATGACGTACGACGAGGAGCAAGCGGAGGTTCCCGAGGACCGCGCAACTGCGCTCCTCGGAGAGTTGGAGACTGCGCTCGCCGCTGCCCCGCCGAGAGACAGCGGCTGGCCGGACGAGTTGGAGGACCTGTGGGATCGGGCCCAGGAGGAGCCCGGTCTCCCGCTCACCGACGAGCAGCGTCAACACTTCGCGGCCCGGCGGGAACGCTGGGAGGTTTCGTCCAAGGTCCAACGGTTGCTGTGGTCGCTGCGGGAGGCCGTGCATCGAGGTGAGCTCCGGGCCGCCTCCCGGGCCGCCGCGCTTGCCGAGCTGGGCGTACACGCCGGTCTGGGTGGCTACGACAACATCTGGCTGCTCCGCGATCTCGGCCGCCCGCACGGCGAGCAGGTGCTGGCGCGCCTCGTGAAGGACGAGTCGGTGGCCGAAGGCGACCGTCGGGAGGCCCGCGAGTGGCTCGCGAAGCTGAGGAGACCGGACTACGAGGCACGGGCGGCTCGTCCTGCCGACGGCGAGGAGTTGCTCCTGCCCAAGGTGGTACGCGATCTGACCTGCAGCTGGGCCGGCGGATGGGAGCTGGAGGACGAACCGACACCGGAGCGCCTCGCCCAAGCGCGGGCCGTTCTCGAAGCGCTGCTGCCCGACCAACGGCTGGCCTCGGAGGAACCTCCCGAATGGGAGGGAAAGTGGCTGGACGATGCTGAGGACCGGCCCGCGTGGCTGGAAGTCGAGATGGTCCTCGTCCCCCTGATGCTCGACGCGCGGTCGGTCACGCGTGAGCGTCTGATCTGGGCCTGGTACGAGTGTGAGCGACTGGGCATCGACTTGGAGGACACGAACCCCGAGGCGTTCGCCGAGCGGTGGGCTGTGCGCATTGCCGCACATCTGGCACGGGGAATGCTCGAATGGCTGTGGCGTGAGGGCTGCTTCGCTCCCTGGGCCCTGGACCTCGCCATGCGCTACATCGACCGGAACGTCGCAGTGGCCGAGGCGACGCGACTGCTCTCCGAGGCGGCGGAGGCAGGCTCCCAGTGGGGGCCTACAGCAGGTGGTCGGCCTTCCCCGCCTTGATGTCGAGAATCAGCGCACGGAGGGCGTCCTGGCTGTCGGTGAGGTGGTGCTCCTCCTGCCCGGCGACGGCGATGTAGGCATTGCTGTCGGGGTCGGTGCCGCGATGCCTGTGGGTCCAGTGACATGTCGTGCCACCAGTCCATGTGCGCACGGTACTTGGCGAGTTGGGCGAAGTTGCCATGCCGGCGTCTGTCACCACCTGCTCGTCCCCGGCCACCCCCTCCACACCCCCGGCCCCCGAAACTCTTGCCTACAGCCTCACCCTCCCGGCCGCCCTCCAGAGCCCGGCCATCGCCCGCACCGTCACGCGGACGATCCTGCGTGCCCACGGACTTGAGGACGTGACCGACGCGGCGGGTCAAGTGGTGAGTGAACTGGCCTCGTGTGCCTGCCGCTTCACGCCCACCACAGATGTCTACGTATCACTGCGCTACAGGGAGGCGGCCCTGCGCGTGCTCGCCTGCGTGGTCAGGGCCTGCGGTGGCGACTGGGGTTTCGGCGACGCGCGTGAGCCGAGCGGCGGCACACGGATGTGGACGGTAGTGCCACGCGAGGGTGCCCGCGCCTACCTGCGCGGTGCGGGCGCGTTTGAGCGATAGGGCCTGCCTTTGGGCCCCGTTTTGGGGCTCTGGGCCCATCCCGTCCCGCAGGCCCCTCCCTACCCTCGGGCTGTGTCGTGAACCGAGGGAGGGGGCGGGGCGTGGCCTCGACCGGTGGACCAACGGGCTTCGGAGCGGGGGCAGGGGCAGGGGCCGCACCCGCATGGCAACCGCCGGGACCTGGCAGCCGACAGCCCATGCCAGGCCCGCTCGTGACCGCCCTGGCCCTCGTCCACACCCTCTTCGCGATCACGGTGCTCGGCGGCCTCAGCGTCCTGCTCACCGCGGCCTCGTACGACACCGTCGACGGCAGCCTCCTCGCCCTGACCGCCTACGCGGCAGCCCCCGGCACCCTCGGATGGTGGCTCGCCCGGCGCACCTGGGAGGGCGGGACCCGGACCAGGGCCGCCCTGATCGCCGTACAGGCCTGGCTGATCCTCGGCGCGGTGGCGAACATCCACGCGGGCTCACCGCGCGGCTTCACCCAGCTGTTCCTCCCGCTCCTCGTCCTCTACTTTCTCACCCGCCCGGAAAGCCGCGCCTGGTACCGCCTCCCCCGCCGGGAGCGCGCAGAGCGCCGCCCCTTCTCCCTGCCCCGGATGATCCGCTGGCGCCAGGATCAGGGCCAAACGGCGGTGGAGTACGCCGGCCTCGTCGCGGTCGTAGCAGCGATCATCACGGCTCTCGTCGTCAGCGGCCTGGGTCCGCAGATATACGGCGGTCTCCAGTCGGCCGTCTGCAAGGTCACGGGCACGGCCTGCCCGGCCCGCGCCACCGGGGACACGAGAACCGAAGCCGGCCCCGCCGACCAGCCCGCTCCCCAGGAGAACCCCGCCGGCACCGAGGGCACCGAAGGCCAACGGACCGAAGAGAAGGCCGAGGCCGACGAGAAGGCCGACGACAAGGACGGGAAGGCTGACGAAGAGGAGAGGGAGAAAGAGGAGGACGACGGCTGCTTCAGTGGCGTCGGCGCCTTCTTCGGCTGCACCGGCGACCAGCTCAAGCAGGTCGGCGAAGGTCTCTTCGTAGACGGTATCGGCGGCGAACTCAAGGGCATCTGGGACACCGTCACCAACCCGCTCGACACCCTGGACGGCCTCAAGGACTACGGCGGCCTCATCGCGGACCAGTGGTCGCAGGACGCCAAGGACGCCGGAGACAAATGGGCGAAGGGTGACTACCTCGACGCGCTCACCGACTGGGGCGGCGCGACCCTGAACTCCGGCGGAAAAGTCCTCGACGACATGTTCATCGGGGAAGAGGTCCGCGACCAGTGGAACCAGGGCAACGAGACCCGCGCGGTCACCGCGGTCGTCTGGAACGTCGGCTCCCTCTTCATCCCCGGCTACGGCGAGGCGAAGCTCGTAGGAAAACTCGGCAAGCTGGGCAAACTCGGGAAACTCGGCGACCTGGGCAAACTCACCGACAAGGCCGTCGACGCGGCGGACGACGCGAGAAAGGCGGCCAAGGCCGGCGACGCGGCTGCCGCACGCAAGGCGGCGAAGGAAGCCGACGAAGCCGCGGACGCGGCCGAGAAGAAGGCCCGCGAATCGGGCTGCACCATCGCCGCCCCGCCCCGCAGAACCCCGTTTGGCGGTGCCCCCGGCACCGGCACCACACTCCTGGCCGCCGCCCGAGCCGACTCCCCGTACGTCGTCCTCGCCGAGGACGGCTGCGACGAGGAGGTCAAGGAACAGGCACAGGAGGCCCGCAAACAGGCGAACGAGGCGGACAAGGCCGCCGACGGCGCCGAGCAGAGGAACAGGCCGGCCAACGACTGGCAGGCCAGGGACGACATCCCGGGCCCGGCGCGCGGCAAAGTCCTCAAGTTCCCGAACAAGCGCCACACTGTCAGCGGAGCGTCAAGCGGACAGGTGAAGGAGCACAACACGGTGATCCTCAGAGGCAACGAGGACCTGGTGCGCGCCGACATCGAGGCCATCGCGAACGGCCGCGCCACGCTCTCGCCCGACGGGAACACCTACGAGATCAACGGCCGTGCGTACGAGGTGGAGGGCAACGGAACGGTCTTCCCGAAGTCCGGCCCCGGCCTGGTCGAGATGGACCGCATCGAGTACGCGGCGCTGAAGGAGATCGCGAAAAACAAGGGCGATGCCGGCAAGTCGCAACAGCTCCAGCGGGACCCGAAGTTCGTCAACAACCCCGCGAAGGTCGAAAAGGCCAAGGCCGTCTACGACGGGACGTACAAGTGATCGGAAACCTCTTCACCGTCGCGGAACTGGACGCAGCGACCCTGCGCGATGCGCTCGCGGACGTGCTGGAGCTTCAGAACGCGACCATCGACGTCGCGGACGCGGACGCGGACCAGGAGGACCGCGACTGGGACGCTCCCGTGCTCTGCACCTTCCGCCTGCTCCCTCCTGGTGACCTCGCACTGGAACTGGACATCACCGTGGACGACGCCACGGCCGGTCCCCTTACCGAGGAAGGACTCGCACGCGGCCTGGCGGCCAGGGTGAGGAGCTCGGTCCTCCACCCCTCGGCACTCGAGCTGCCGAGCGCCTACTGGGTCGCCGTACCCGACGGACGCTCCGTCAGATGCCGTCTGGAGGCGATCGACACCGACGAGGACACGGCGTACCGGGTGGACGCGGTCGAGGAGGAGGTCCCCGACCTTCCCCGGGCAACCATCGAGATCCTCCCGGAGATCCTCGACAGAGAGCCCATCCCCACCCCCGTCTCCGACACCTTCCTCGCCACCCTCCCCCCGGGCCCGGCAGCGAGCGTCGAGGGTCAGGTGCACCACCACCTCCGCGTGTGGGAAAGACTGACCCGCCGACTCCAGTCCGACTGGGCACCTTCGGGCCACTACCGATCGGACCTGTTCCACCGCGACCTGGAAGCCAGGGGCGCACTGGGACGCCTCATTCCGGCGCTGGGCGAGACCCACGCGGACGCCCTACAGGATGCGGTCACCCGACTCGACCGCGCCTTTGGCGAGCACACCGCCCCCGACCCCGCACAAGACAACCTGGAAGCGGCCCCGTGGTGGCAGAACCGCGTCCCTCGCCACATGCCCTGGTAAGTCACTCCACGCAGCGAGGAACAACGTTGACGCGTGCGGGCAAAGAGCCGAATGCCGAGGAGACATGGGATCCGCAGATCGCGCGGTGGCGCGACCCGGAGGGTGACTACGTCCTGCCCCACGCCATGAGGTCCTTGCCACAGCCGTGGGACGAGTGCGACTGGCGCCGGATCGCGGAACTGCCCCGTACCGAGGAGCGACTCGCGGAAGCCCGGCAAGTGGTGACCGTACTCATGGAAGACCCGGAACTGGCTCCGCATGTGCCTCAGCCGCCGTCGCCCGGCCTGTTGTGGCACGTGTGGGAGGAGTTCCATCGGGCCGTAGCGACGAGCATGCCCCGCACGAGCGAGGTGACGTGGTCCGGCGTAGACGACCTCGTCCGCGTATGGCGGGACCGACCGCACCTGTATCCGTTGCCCCTGCACGTCGCGCGGCATGTCGAAGCGGCGATGCTGGCCATGATCCCGTCACTGCGGGACGACATCGCCGACTCGGTGTTCCGCTGGCTGGCTCTCGATCCCGTCCCCGGGCGCTTCGCGGACTGGGCGGTGGTCCTGGCCGAGCGTTGCGTGACCGAGGACATCGGAGCCGACTCGGCCATCGAACTGTTGGGCGCGATGGCCGGTCCAGAGGCCAAGGCTGCACTCGAGCGGCTGTCGGCGAAGCCGGGCGGCCCGGCAAGCTGGGACAACGCGGAGGCGGCGCGGAGCAGGCTCTTCGGCCTCTGCCCAGAAGCCGTGGCCAAGCCAAAGACCAAGAAGGTGCACGACGGGACCTGGCGATGATCTATGACCTGCTCCTGGTCGGCGCGCCGGTCCCGCCCGAGTCGCTGGCCAAGGCCCTGGCAAAGGCGGTACGGACAGAGGACGCCGACGTGGACGTGGCAGACCGGGACGGAGACCAGAGCCAACGCGACTGGGCCGCACCGGTCCTGTGCGGCTACGGCTGCGCGGCGACCTGTCGTCGGCCCTGGACATCTACGTAGAGGACGCCCGGGTCAACGAGACACCGCCTGTGTCCGAATTGGCGCGGCGCCTGGCGACGGCGTTGGGCATCCCCGTCCTCTACTCAGCCGAGGAGGACCTTCCTCCGTCGGCCTACGGGCTGGTCACCCCGTCAGGGCAGCCGGTCCGGGCACGGCTGTACGCGTCGGACGACGAACCACCCATGCACACGCTTGACGCGGTCGAGTCCGCGGTCGCCCAGCTACGGCACGTTCGTGTGAGTGAGCTACCGGAGACCGACGCGAACGGGGCAGCGCATAGCGACGGTGCCGGCTCGCCTAACTTCCCTTCCCCTCCACGAAAACCGCCAACTGGGCACCCTCCCGCACCCCCCACTCAGCCATCGCCCCCGCTCCCGCCTCCACCACATGCCGCGCCCGCAGCCGAGGCATCCCCAGCAGCCCCGGCCGCATGGTGCGCACAGCGATGACGCGAAGGTGTCGATCGAGATACGCGACATCGATCGGCATGCGCATACGAAAGGTGTGCACGCTGTTGGCGGGGGAGAGCAGAATCGCCCCATCGATGAAGTCCCGCCCCAACAGCCCTTTCGTGCGTGCCCCGTACGAGGTGGCGACCTCCAGCGGAACACGAACAGCCGGCCCCCCGCCATCCCCGAGCACGACCAACTCCGCATGTCCGTCCCGCCAACGCCGCGCCATACGGGCCCCCTCCGACCGCGTCACTTGTCACCTGCCACCGGCTGTCCGCCCGAACGTATCCGCAGGGGAGTAGGCCCCACATAGGCCCACGGACCCAACCCCTTTGCTGGGCCGTTTGCGCTCATCGAGTTATGCAACCGTTACGGCTCATACCGGTCGGCGAATCGCCGCTTTCTCCCCATACACCCCGCCAGTTGACAACCTTCACCCTGGTGCGGCTCCACCCCGCTGTATAGCTTTGGTTCGCTCAAGAGAAGCCTCGCCTCTGACCGGGAGCCGACCGTGAACCGCCGCCCCACCTTCCTCGCAGCGCTCACGCTGACCGCCGCTGCGGCCCTGACGCTGTCCGCGTGCGGGAGCGATGACAGCTCCAAGAGCAAGGACAACGACAAGATCGCGGGAGCCGACACGGGGGACAAGGCCTCAGCTTCCCCGAGCCCCACCGATGCGAACGCGGCCGGCCGTCCCGAGATCCGCTTCCCTTCGGACGCCAAGAACATCTTCGAGTACGAGAAGACCGGCGACGCCGCCAAGGACGCGGTCCTCAAGGACAGCACGCTGAGCACGAACTCGGTGGACGAGGCCATCCTCCAAGGGAGCACCGACACCAAGGCGCTCGGCTTCTACAACGTCGGCAAAGCGCTGGAATCGTCGATCACGTACGTCCGGCGATACATCGACGGCGGCGACACGTGGATCGGGACGACGCGCTACTTCGACTACAAGGTGACCCTGACCGGCGACAGCAAGGCCTACATCACCTACTGCTCCGACGAGAGCAAGTCCTACATCAAGAACAGGAAGACCAAGAAGGTCGACAGGTCGCCGGCGAGCTCGGACTCCTACGTGCTGTACAACACCAGCCTCACCAAGAATGCCGACGGAGTCTGGCAGACCTCCAACATCGGCTCGAGCAGGGGGAACAAGGCGTGCCAGCCGTAAGAAACTCGGCGAGAACCCTAACGGTTCTGGCGCTTGTGTGTGTCTCCGTATTCGCCTCCCAGACGGCTTTCGCCGACCGCGACAAGTACGGGAACAACGGCGATGGCCAACAACAGGCCGAAGCAGGCAAAGACGGCACCGTCTCCGTAACCGTAGGCGGCGTCGTCTTCGACCGCTCCAAGAACGGCACCGGCAACTCCACCGGCGCCCTGACGTCGACCACCTCCTGGACGCCACCGCCCTGCTGGTACGCCCCCAAGTACACCCCGGAGCAGCTGCAGAAGACCCTGGAACCGACCTGGGAAGCGGGTTCGACGGGGTACGAGTGGGACGCAGAGCAGCGCGACCGTTACGTCAACGGTCACCCGTACAAGGACTTCAACAAGGACAAGACCGGCAAGGGCTACTTCTGGGACTCGTACGTAGACGAGAGCTTCCCCCCGGGATGGGACTCCTGCGAGGAGCCCCCCTTCTGGGTGGATCAGGGCGACCCCCCGCCCGCCGATGTCGAGAACGCCGTCACTCCCAAGATCCTCGCCGACCTCGCCTACGCGGAGATTCGCGTCCCCGGCACCAAGGTCACCCTGGCACCCGCGGCCGCGACCAAGGTCAACCTGCCGACCTGGTCCTGGCTGGACGCCGCCGACTTCAAGCCGGTCTCCGTCACCGCGTCCGTACCGGTCATCGGCATCACGGCCACCGCGACCGCCGTACCGCAGTCGCTCAGGATCGAACCGGGCACCAAGGACGCCGTGACCTACCCGGCCTCCGGCGTCTGTGAGATCAACAACGGCCGCATCGGCGAGCCCTACGCCAAGGGCAAAGCCGACCAGACCCCACCCTGCGGAGTGAGATACCTGCGCTCCTCGGGCAACGGCACATACCCGCTCCAGGCCACCGTCACCTGGAAGATCAACTGGACCGGCACCGGCGGCGCGGGCGGCAACCTCCCCGACGGCACGTTCGGTGCGACGCAGGACGTCGTCGTGCAGGAAATCCAGGCCGTCAACCGCTGACGATTTCTAGGAGATCGGGTAGGAAGAGCAGCATGACCGAACTCGGCGCAGTGTTCCGTCCGCAACTCGCCCCAGAACGACTCCGCTCCGTAGCCCAGATCGCCGATGAGACAGGCCTCGACCAACTCTGGCTCTGGGAAGACTGCTTCCGAGAAGGTGGTATCTCCACCGCCGCCGCAGCGCTCGCATGGACCGAGCGGGTGCGGGTGGGGGTCGGGCTTCTGCCCGTGCCGTTGCGGAATGTCGCTGTCACGGCCATGGAGGTGGCCTCGCTGCACCGGATGTTCCCGGGGCGGGCGATCGTCGGTGTCGGGCATGGGGTGCAGGACTGGATGGGGCAAGTGGGGGCGCGGGTCGAGTCGCCGGTGACCTTGTTGCGGGAGCATCTTGTCGCGCTCCGGGCTCTGTTGGGCGGGAAGCGGGTGAGTACCCAGGGGCGGTACGTGAAGCTTGACGATGTCGCGCTCGACTGGCCGCCGGAGGGTGGGGGAGGCGGCGTGCTCGCCGGGGCCACCGGGCCGCGGTCCCTGCGGCTCACCGGAGAGGCCGCCGACGGGACCATCCTCACCGCCTCCACGAACGCCGAGGGCGTGCGCAAGGCGCGGCAACTCGTCGAGGAGGGGCGCGCCGCGGCCGGCCGGGGGACGGGGCCCCACCCCCTGGTCGTCTATCTCCTCACGGCCACCGGGCCCGACGCCGCCGCCCGGCTGCGTGCGGAGCTCACGGCCGAGGGGGACGAAGCCGTTCCGGATCTCGGGGTCGCCGGGGACGCCCGGGCCGTCGCCGAAGCCGTCGCGCGACTGGTCGAGGCCGGGGCAGACACCGTGGTGCTGCAGCCGACGGGGGACGAGCCCGACCCGGAGGGGTTCGTGCGGTTCGTGGCGGAGGAAGTGCGTCCGCTGGTTACCTGAGTGCCGTTGTCAGTGGCGGCTGCCACACTCCGGGCATGAGCGAAGACGACATGGACGTACGTCTGCGAGACGTCGTGGAAGACGATCTGGAGTTCTTCCTGGCGTACGAGCACGACCCGGAAGCCGTTCGGCGGTCGAGGTTCACGCCCCGGCCGCGCGACGCGTTCATGCGGCACTGGAAGGCCAACGTCCTCGGGGACGACACCGTCTTCGTGCAGACAGTGACCGTGGACGGTGACGTCGCCGGCAGCTTCGTCGCCTGGTGGGACGGGGACCGCCGCTTCATCGGGTACTGGCTCGGACGCCCGTACTGGGGACGCGGCATCGGCAGCAGAGCCCTGGCCCTCTTCCTGGAGCGGGAGCAGAACCGGCCTCTGTACGCCCACCCCTTCAGTGGGAACACCGGCTCCGTACGCCTGCTCGAGAAGCACGGCTTCCGCCGGACCGGCACCGTCCGGTACGGAGAGGACGAGCATGTCCTGCTCGTCCTCCCGAATCCGAACCGCACCTTCGAGGACCTCGTCGCCGAAGGGGCCTCCGTCCCCACGGAAGGCTGGGACTTCTCCTGGTTCGAGGGGCGGGCCACCGAGGCGCGGCCGTCCTGGGGGTATGCGACGTCGATGGCCGCGAGGCTGGGGCGGGCCAGTGCCGTGCTCGACATCCAGACCGGCGGCGGGGAAGTCCTCGACTTCGCCCTTGCTCGTACGGCCCTGAACGGTCGTACCACCCTGAACGCCCGTACGGCCCTGAATACTCACTCGGCCCCGGACGCTCGTACGGCCCCGACCCACCCCCTGCTCGCCGTCGCCACCGAAGGCTGGCCTCCCAACGTCGCCAAGGCGACCGCGCTGCTCCGCCCGCGTGGAGTCGTGGTCGTCGCCGCCCCCGAGGACGCCCCGCTGCCCTTCGCCGACGGTGCCTTCGACCTGGTCGTGAGCCGGCATCCCGTCCGCCCGCAGTGGGGCGAGATCGCCCGGGTCCTTCAGCCCGGAGGGACCTATTTCGCCCAGCACGTCGGGCCGGCCAGCGTCTTCGAACTCGTCGAGCACTTCCTCGGGCCGCAGCCGGACGACGTGCGCGCCGGGCGCCGTCCCGACCGTGAGCGTGCGGACGCCGAGGCCGCCGGACTCGACGTCGTCGAGCTGCGGGCGGAGCGGCTGCGGATGGAGTTCCACGACATCGCCGCGGTCGTGCACTTCCTGCGCAAGGTCGTCTGGATGGTTCCCGGGTTCACGGTCGAGGCGTACGAGCCGCAGCTCCGCGCGCTGCACGAGCGGATCCAGACCGAGGGGCCCTTCGTCGCCCACAGCACCCGCCACCTCTTCGACGCCCGCAAGCCGGAACCGGCGTCAACTCGCCCCTGATCACCCAAGCCGGCCCCACCGCCACCCCACCCCGGTTCACGCATGCGGCCCCACCCCCACCTCCCCCACCACCAACTCCGCCGTAGCCTCCAGCACCTCACCCACCCGCTCCGCCTGCTCGCCCAGCTCCCGTTCCTGCCGTGCCGTCAGCCGGCCGAGCGGCTCGACCGTGACGGTCGTACGACGGCCCCGGCGCCGCTGGTGCCACACCCCCGCCGCCACACCGTCGACGAGCAGCACCGGATAGTTGCCCGCCTGGCCGCCCGCGAGAGCGCGCCCGTACGCCTTCCCGGGGAACAACCGCTCGCGGGGCTGCCCGGCGATGACGTACGCGTCGAAGTAGGGGAGCAGCCGCACACCCCGGGCGGGCCCGTCGGGGAAGTCGGTGTCGCCCGCCGCCACCCACGCCGGTGTCCCTTCGAAGTCGACCTCCTCGATACGGCCCGCGGCGGCCAGCTCTCCGAATAGGGCCGTGGCCCAGCCGGGCGGTGCCGCGAGCCACTTCGCGAAGTGCTGCGGCGTGGCCGGTCCGTAGGCGTGGAGATAGCGGCGTACGAAGGTGCCCAGCCCATCGGCCACGGATTCCGCGCGCGGCGGGCGCGTGTACGTCGCCCTGCGACCGCGGTTCGGGCCGAAGCACAGCGTGCCCGCCCAGCCCGCCCGGTGCATCACCTGCCGCCAGCGCGGCCACAGGTCCTGGAATGCCGGCATCACCCGGTCACCGGCCCACGGGCCCGTACGGGCGACGATCTCCTCGGTCAGCTCGTCGAGGGTCAGATACCTGCCGTCGAGCGCGTCGCCGATCGCCGTCACGACCTGGCCGGCCTGCTCCTCGGTGAGCCGCACGTCGGGCGGGAACGGGCTCGGCCCGGTCGGAACCGCCGTCAGGGCGGCCGACCAGAGGGGGAGTTCACGCGCGGGGAGCAGGTGGACCGTGCCGCGCGGGCCGTACGTCTTGATCAGGGAGCGGTCGTCCCACAGTGCCGTCCGTACGTCCGCCCGGGTCAGCCCGGCCGTCCGCACGCCCACCGAGACCTCGGCCGCGGACAGCACTTGCGCGTGCGCGCCGGCCATCGCGCCGACCACCTCGGCGACCGGTGTGCCGCTCCCGGCCGGCCTGGCCAGGAACTGCCGCTCCGCCCGCCGTGCGCTCGCGGCGTCCCATGTGATCCTCACGGTCGTCGTCATGGAGCGACGTTAGGCGCGAATGAGGACAGAAGCTGTCCTCTTGGGCCCCCGCAGTTGGGTCACTCTTTTAACTCACTCCACTTGCGCAACTTCCGCCGAGGTTTTTCACATCGTTATCGCCCGCGGCTCGCCTTCGGTGCCACCGCTCACGTAAGTTCAGACCAAGGTAATTCGCGTCAGCAAAGCTGCGCGGGCGGTACCGCGCAGTGGAGGGGGCTGCGCGGTGCCAGGGCCTCCCTGTTGAGCCGTCGACGAGGCCGCTCCGGGGTCAAGGCGGCGTTCGCAGCCGGGTCACCCGTCGGAGGGACGTCGGGGACAACTCGCCGAGTGGGTCTCAAGGTGCGTCAAATCCCCCGGAGCCTGCCCGAGGACGCCCGATTTCGCTGCCTATCGGCGGTGTTTCAGTCAAGAACAAGCCATGAGCGAGGAGCTTCCGCGGGCATCGCGCCGTCGTCGGGTGGCTCCGGAGAGTAGTTGTGGCACGCCGATGCACGCAGCATCACTTACGAAGGGTTATGGTGGAAACCCCCCCTCGGGCCGGTCCGTCTCCCCCCCACGGACCGGCCCGATTTTTTTCTGTGCGGGGGCAGGCCGGAACAGGGGCCGGAATCCTTCGCTCCGCACCCGTTGGCGGCCCGGGAGCGCGGCGGGGGTAGGCTTCGCCTCCGGGGACTGCCACACGGGCAGGGACCGCCCGCGGCCACGACCGGGCCGCACATCGCGGCCTGTCCGATCCTTACGGAGGGGCTGACAATCACGTGAACCTGCGCGACAAGCTGCGTGGCCTGCTGGTCAGGCTGTACGCACGCCGGGTGGAAGGCCACCTGGACCACGCTCAGGTGCCCAAGCACATCGGCGTCATCATGGACGGCAACCGACGCTGGGCGAAGGCCGCCGGTTCCAGCACCGTCGACGGCCACCGGGCCGGTGCCGGAAAGATCGAGGAGTTCCTCGGCTGGTGCAGTGAGACCGATGTCGAGGTCGTGACCCTGTGGCTTCTGTCCACGGACAACTTCGACCGGCCGCAGGAAGAGCTCGGCCCGCTGCTCGGCATCATCGAGGACGTCGTGCGCACCCTGGCCGCCGACGGCCGCTGGCGCGTGCACCACGTGGGCACTCCCGACCTCCTGCCCTCCGGGATGCAGACGGTCCTCAAGGAGGCCGAGGAGACCACCGCGCACGTCGACGGGATACTGGTCAACGTCGCCATCGGCTACGGCGGCCGCCAGGAGATCGCCTACGCCGTGCGCTCGATGCTGCTCGACGCCCAGGAGAAGGGCACCTCGATGGAGGAGCTCGCCGAGGCCGTCGACACCGACATGATCGGGCGTCACCTCTACACGAGCGACCAGCCCGACCCCGACCTGGTGATCCGTACCAGCGGCGAGCAGCGGCTGTCCGGATTCATGCTCTGGCAGACCGCGCACTCCGAGTACTACTTCTGCGACGTCTTCTGGCCGGCCTTCCGCAAGGTCGACTTCCTGCGGGCCATGCGCGACTACGCCGCCCGCCACCGGCGCTTCGGCGGCTGAGCCGTACAACGCTGAACTTTTCCCGGATGCCGTACGCCGCCCGGCGGCAGTCCGGGCACCATGGTCACCGCACGTCGCAACGCTTCCCGGTACCCCTCCGAAGACGCACGTAACACGGAGTTCACCGGCTCGCCGTCATATGCCGTGGCATGGCGCGGCTCGTTCGAGGGCATAAGCCAGTCAGGTCGACGCCCGAACCACGGGTGTCGGATCTCAGCGGACGGCACGGGGCCGTCCGCCCGGGAGGCCCTTTGCACCAGCCCGATCGTGCGGTCACAGCACGGACGAAGAGGCGGAGGGCCGGTTCTCGGCCCGCGCAGGGCGGCCGACGACCGGTCCAGCTCCACTCCGTCGCTCCCCGACCTCTTCCGAGGGGGTACGTCCTTCCGTGGTGACCAGCGCAAAGCGCCACAAGCCAGACCGGCGCACCTATGTCCTCGACACCAGCGTTCTGCTGGCCGACCCCAACGCCCTGAGCCGCTTCGACGAGCACGAGGTCGTGCTCCCCATCGTCGTGGTGACGGAACTGGAGGCCAAGAGGCACCATCCCGAACTCGGCTACTTCGCCCGGCAGGCCCTCCGCCTGCTCGACGACTACCGGATTCGTCATGGCCGTCTGGATTCCCCGATTCCCACCGGGGACCTCGGCGGGACCGTCCGTGTCGAGCTCAACCACTCGGACCCCAGCGTGCTGCCCAGCGGCTACCGCCTGGGGGACAACGACTCCCGCATCCTCGCGGTCGCCCGCAATCTGCAGGCCGAGGGGTTCGACGTCACCGTCGTGTCCAAGGACCTCCCGCTCAGGATCAAGGCGTCGTCCGTGGGTCTCCTCGCCGAGGAGTACCGCGCGGAACTCGCCATCACGGACTCCTCCGGCTGGACCGGAATGTCCGAACTGACCCTGCCCGGCGAACAGGTGGACATCCTCTTCGAGGAGGGGCACGTCTATGTCCCCGAGGCCGCCGAACTGCCGGTGCACACGGGCCTGACCATCCAGTCGGAGCGCGGCAAGGCGCTCGGCCGGGTCACGCCCGAGGGCAACATCCGTGTCGTACGCGGGGATCGTGAGGCGTTCGGTATCAAGGGCCGCAGTGCCGAGCAGCGCATCGCGCTCGACCTGCTGCTCGACCCGGACGTCGGGATCGTCTCCATGGGCGGCCGGGCCGGCACCGGCAAGTCGGCGCTGGCGCTGTGCGCGGGCCTGGAGGCGGTGCTGGAGCGCCGTCAGCACCAGAAGGTGATGGTCTTCCGTCCGCTGTACGCGGTGGGCGGGCAGGAGCTCGGCTATCTGCCCGGCTCCGAGGCGGAGAAGATGAGCCCCTGGGCGCAGGCCGTGTTCGACACGCTGTCTGCGGTCACCAGCCGGGAGGTCATCGAGGAGGTCACCGCGCGCGGGATGCTGGAGGTCCTGCCCCTCACTCACATCCGGGGCCGCTCACTGCACGACGCGTTCGTGATCGTGGACGAGGCGCAGTCACTGGAAAGGAATGTGCTTCTTACCGTTCTGTCCCGGATCGGGGCCAATTCACGGGTGGTTCTCACCCATGACGTGGCCCAGCGGGACAACCTCAGGGTCGGCCGGTACGACGGTGTCGTCGCCGTCGTCGAGAAGCTGAAGGGGCATCCGCTCTTCGCGCACGTGACCCTGAACCGGTCCGAGAGGTCCCAGATCGCTGCCCTTGTGACCGAAATGCTCGAAGACGGGCAGATCTGACCACCCTGCCCCAAGCGGTGGTGGTTACGCAGTAGTTGGCGCCGTCCGGAAAGGCGAAGAGCCTAGCCGGGCGGCGCCTGCGCGCGTGACAGTTTCCGTGAAACTCCTGGGCCAAACGGGATGTGAGCTTTCACACCCAACACAGAATTGCCTTGCCCCGTCGGGTTACGGCAGAGTCTCACTCCTGTCAGGCCCCGCATACGACACACCTGTACCCCCAGCGGTACGGCACCACAAAAGCATCAGCATCAACTGCATAGCGATGTCGTATGCCGCCCGCGCACCACGCGGCACTCCCTCCCGAGGGAGTTGCCCACCGGGCCCGTGCCTCCCGTGACCCGTAGTTGGGGAGGCCAGTGCCAGGGGCACGATTGCGTCCGCGAGGGTCACCGAAGCGGGCGATGCTGGAAGGAAACCGTGTGAGCCGGATCTCGGTCCGGGGATTCGCAGTGGCTTCGGCTACGGCGGTCACCGCTGTCGGAAGCGTCGTCGGCGTTGCCTCGGGCAGCACCGCGCAGAACAACGACGCCGAAGCGACGGCAAACGGCACGACGTTGCTCGCGGACATCCCCTCGGGTCAGCAGGCCCAGGTGCAGACCGCGTCGCTGACGCAGCAGGCCGACGTACAGGCCATCGCCGCCGATGTGAGCGCGAAGAAGGACGCCGAGGAGGCCGCCCGCAAGGCCGCCGCCGAGACGGCGATCGCGAAGAAGGAGGCCGCCGAGAAGGCGGCGAAGGCGGCGAAGGAAGCCAAGGAGCGCGAGGAGGCCAACGAGGCCGCCAGCCGTTCCAAGGACATCTCCGACATCCCCGTCTCGAGCTCCTACACGATCGCGCAGATCCAGGCGATGGCCCGGCAGATCGTGCCCTCCGGTCAGTTCCAGTGCTTCAGCAACATCGTGGACCACGAGTCCGACTGGAACTACAAGGCCGTCAACCCCTCCTCCGGGGCCTACGGCATGTTCCAGGCTCTGCCCGGCACCAAGATGTCGTCCGCCGGCGCCGACTGGCGGACCAACCCGGCCACCCAGATCAAGTGGGGCCTCGGCTACATGAACGACCGCTACGGCAGCCCCTGTGATGCCTGGTCGTTCTGGCAGGCCAACAACTGGTACTGAGCCACCCGGCCTTCGGCCGCTGTCAGGCTTCGCCCGAGCCCCACACCGTCGTACGGTGTGGGGCTCGCGCCATGTACGGTCGGATCATGTCGCGAGTGCCAGGGTGGCTCGGCCGGCTCGGCGCCGGACTGACCGAGATGAGCGAGCAGTGGAACGAGCGCCGCGCCGAGGCCGAACGCGAGCGCGGCGAGGCCGAGTCCCGGACCGGGTCCGACGAGTACGTGCCGCCGCCCCCGGACTACGCGCCCGACGTTGCCGCCCGGCCCGATCCCGCACAGGCCGTGCCGTGGGGAGTGCGGGTCGCGGCGGAGGCCGCCTGGCGGCTGCTCATCCTCGCGGCCTCCCTGTGGGTGCTGATGCGGGTCATCAGCGCCGTCCAGCTGGTGGTGCTGGCGTTCGTCAGCGCGTTGCTGATCACCGCGCTGCTGCACCCGACCGTGGGGAGACTGCGGCGGCTCGGTGTGCCGCGCGGGCCTGCCACCGCGCTGACCGCGATCCTCGGCTTCGTCATCATGGGACTGATCGGCTGGTTCGTGACCTGGCAGGTCATGGAGAACATCGACGACCTCTCGGGCCAGATCCAGGACGGCATCGACGAGTTGCGGAACTGGCTGCTGAACAGCCCCTTCCACGTCACGGACAAGCAGATCAACGAGATCGCCAAGAACCTGCGTGAGGCGGTCGGCGCGAACACCGACCAGATCACCTCGGCGGGCCTGGAGGGCGTGACGGTCGTCGTCGAGGCGCTGACCGGGATCCTGCTGGCGGTCTTCTCCACCCTGTTCCTGCTCTACGACGGCAAGCGGATCTGGGAGTGGACGCTGAAGCTGGTTCCGGCGGCGGCGCGGCCGGGAGTGGCCGGGGCCGGGCCGGCGGCGTGGCGGACGCTGACGGCGTATGTGCGGGGCACGGTGATCGTCGCGCTGATCGACGCGATCTTCATCGGGCTGGGGATCTACTTCCTCGATGTGCCGATGGCCGTGCCGCTGGCGGTGTTCATCTTCCTGTTCGCGTTCATCCCGCTGGTGGGCGCGGTGGTGTCCGGGGCGCTGGCCGTGGTGGTCGCGCTGGTCACCCAGGGGGTGTTCACGGCGGTCATGACGCTGGTGGTGGTGCTGGCGGTGCAGCAGATCGAGGGCCACATCCTGCAGCCGTTCATCCTCGGGCGGGCGGTGCGGGTGCATCCGCTGGCGGTGGTGCTGTCCGTCGCGTGCGGGGGGATGGTGGCCGGGATCGGCGGTGCGGTGGTCGCGGTGCCGCTGGTCGCGGTGACGAACACGGTGGCCGGGTATCTGCGGTCGTATTCACGGGAGTCGGCGCTGCGGCATTCGGTGCGGCCGCGGGGCGCCACGGCGATGAGCGCCGAGCCTGTTGCCCCGGACCCGCCGGCGGAGAAGCCCGGCTGACCCGGCCAGGATGTCAATGAGGACATGAAACAGGGCCCCGTCCACCATGCCCAGGGGACGGGGCCCTGCCGTTCGATGCCCGCGGTTCATCGCCCGCGGCGGGGAGTTACTCCGCGAGGACCGCCTCGGCGTCCAGCGTCACGCCGACCGCCTGGATCACGGACGCGATCTTGAAGGACTCCTGGATGACGTCGCGGTCGACCCCGGCCTTGCGCAGGACCTGCTCGTGGGAGTCGAGGCACATGCCGCAGCCGTTGATGGCGGAGACCGCGAAGGACCAGAGCTCGAAGTCGGCCTTGTCGACGCCCGGGTTGCCGATGACGTTCATCCGCAGGCCCGCGCGCAGGGTGCCGTACTCGTGGTCCGAGAGGAGGTGGCGCGTGCGGTAGAAGACGTTGTTCATCGCCATCA
Organism: Streptomyces sp. NPDC055506; assembly: GCF_053643595.1. Classification (NCBI taxonomy): domain Bacteria; kingdom Bacillati; phylum Actinomycetota; class Actinomycetes; order Kitasatosporales; family Streptomycetaceae; genus Streptomyces; species Streptomyces sp. NPDC055506. The sequence continues at coordinate 42,929 of NZ_JBSHKH010000061.1, forward strand.
CCGCGGCCGCGGCCTTCGCCGCCGTGTAGGCCTCCGGCGACAGGTTCGCCTTCGCCTCCGGCTCCAGCTCGCGCAGCACGATCGGGGAGCGCGAGGCGATGGCCGTCGCCAGCACCGTGCCCCACAGCTGCTGGGCCGGCAGGTCGGAGTTGCCGATGACCGAGCCCAGGTTGAGCTTCAGGTCCTTGGCGTAGTCCGGTATCGCGGACTTCAGGTTGTCGAGGGACATCTCAGATCACTCCCCGGACAGCAGCGCGACGGGGTCGAGCGTCTCGTCGCCCTTGCTCCAGTTGCAGGGGCAGAGCTCGTCGGTCTGCAGGGCGTCGAGGACCCGCAGGACCTCCTTCGGGTTACGGCCGACCGAACCCGCGGTCACCATCGAGAACTGGATCTCGTTGTTCTGGTCCACGATGAACACCGCGCGCTTGGCGAAGCCGTCCTCGCCCTCGATGCCGAGGTCGCGCATGAGCTCGTGCTTGGAGTCGGCCATCATCGGGAACGGCAGGTCGCGCAGGTCGTCGTGGTCCTTGCGCCAGGCGTGGTGGACGAACTCGGAGTCGCCGGAGAAGCCGAGGACCTGCGCGTCGCGGTCGGCGAACTCCTCGTTCAGCTTGCCGAAGGCGGCGATCTCGGTCGGGCACACGAAGGTGAAGTCCTTGGGCCAGGCGAAGATGACCTTCCACTGACCCTCGTAGGTCTTGTGGTTGATCTGCTGGAACTCCGCGCCCTTCTCCAGCGAGACGCAGGCGGTCAGGTCGAACTCGGGGAACTTGTCACCGACGGTGAGCACACACTCTCCTTGCAGCGAAGAAACACCCGGATTGCGGGTGTTTCCCATGGGTTGGACTGTGTTGATGTTGGCACAACGTCGATTGATTACAGAAATAGCTACACTCGGTCGGGTTGATCGGAGGTAGTTATTAGTGACTGTGGGTAATAAGCGCAGGCAGCCCAGCCTCGCGCAGCTTCGTGCCTTCGCGGCCGTGGCCGAGCATCTGCACTTCCGGGATGCCGCCGGGGCGATCGGCATGAGCCAGCCCGCCCTCTCGGGTGCCGTCTCGGCGCTGGAGGAGACACTCGGAGTGACGCTCCTGGAGCGTACGACGCGCAAGGTGCTGCTCTCACCCGAGGGCGAGCGGATCGCCGTACGGGCCAAGGCGGTGCTGAGTGAGGTGGGCGCTCTGCTGGAGGAGGCCGAGGCGGTGCGGGCCCCGTTCACCGGGGTGCTGCGGCTCGGGGTGATTCCGACGGTGGCGCCCTATCTGCTGCCCACGGTCCTGCGGCTCGTCCATGACCGGTATCCGCACCTCGACCTCCAGGTGCACGAGGAGCAGACCGCCAGCCTGCTCGACGGTCTCACCAGCGGGCGGCTCGATCTGCTGCTGCTCGCGGTGCCGCTCGGCGTCCCGGGCGTGATGGAACTGCCGCTCTTCGACGAGGACTTCGTGCTCGTCACCCCGCTCGACCACCGGCTCGGCGGGCGCGAGGGCATCCCCCGGGAGGCGCTGCGCGAGCTGAACCTGCTGCTGCTGGACGAGGGGCACTGCCTGCGCGACCAGGCCCTCGACATCTGCCGGGAGGCCGGCCGCGACGACGTGCCCGTCACCACGACCGCCGCCGGGCTGTCCACGCTGGTGCAGCTCGTCGCCGGCGGGCTCGGTGTCACGCTGCTGCCGCGCACCGCCCTCACGGTCGAGACCTCGCGCAGCAACCAGCTCCTCACCGGGTATTTCGCCGACCCGGCCCCCACCCGCCGGATCGCCCTGGCGATGCGGACGGGAGCGGCGCGGGCCGGCGAGTACGAGGAACTGGCGCAAGCGCTGCGTCAGGCGCTCCGGTCGGCGCCCGTACGGGTGCTGGACCGGGACGCCTGACGGTTCGGCCGGAGCCCTACTCGGTGCGCAGGCCGTCCGGCCGCATCAGCTTCAGCAGCGGCGGGAGGCTGAGCAGCGTCACCACCAGGACGACCCCCGCTCCGATGCCGGTCATCGACAGCACGCTCGTCCAGTCCACCCGGATCGACGTGCTGGTCATCCGCAGCAGGACCGCGCCCAGGGCCATGCCCACCGTCGCGGCGAGCAGCAGCCCCAGCCCGATCGGGATCGCCGTCTGCCACAGCACCGACAGGCCGAGGGTGCGCCGCCGGGTGCCGAAGGCCACCAGGGACGACAGCAGCTTGCGGCGCTCGCGCAACTGCTCCAGCTGCGAGACCAGCAGGCTCGCGCCGATCAGCGCCAGCACGGCCGCGGCGCCCACGGACAGGCCGGTGCGGATGGTGGCGTAGCGCTCGTTGCGCTCGATGCTGTGCCAGGTCATCGGCTGGGCCGTCGGGTCGAGCCGCGCGGCCGTGTTGCGTACCTGGTCGTAGGCGTCCGGATCGGAGCGGTCCAGACTGAGGAAGAGCCGGGTGGAGAGGCGCGAGCCGAGGGATTCGGGAAGGGCGCCCGGTGTGATCAGGATGCCGCCGCGCTCGTACCCGGTGGGGTCCTCGCGGGGCTGGGCCTGCCGGATGTCCTTCGGCACGGTCCAGGAGACCGGCCGGTCGCCGGGACGGCCGGTCTCCTCCGACTCGGTCCAGAGGGTCGTGCCGGGCTTGGACAGGTGGTCGTACGCGCTGTCGTACTCCGAGCCCGGGACGGCGAAGACATCGCCGTCGCGGCAAGAGGGGAGCGTGGCCACCTCGCGCAGCGACGCGCAGTCGGCCACGGTGACCTGGGTGAAGGAGTCCTCGTCGCCGCGCGCCTGCATATAGACGTCGGACAGTGCGGTGATCTTCTGCACGCCCTCGGTGTCCCGGTACTCCCCGACGGTGGACGCGGTCCGGGCGCCCTCCGGCACGTCCACGCTCATCTGGGCCCGGCTGACGTCGTACTGGGACGACTTGGTGTAGGTGCCCTCCACTCCGGCGAACAGCATCTGCAGCGCGATCGCCCCGGCCACCGCCACCGCGATGCCGTTGACCATGCGAGCCGCCGCACCGCTGCTCAACTGAAGTCGGCGCACGGCCAGTTGCCAGGCGATGCCGCCCGAACCGAGCCGTGCCACGACCGTCTCCACGATCCAGGGCAGCAGCGCCGTCACGCCGACCAGCAGGAGCATGACACCGCCGACGACCAGGTACTGGTTGAAGTCCCCGCTGTCACGGCCCTGTCCGACCATCGGGAAGAGCATCGCGAGCCCGCCCAGGGGCAGCAGCAGCCGCCACCACAGTCGGCGCCGCGCGGGCTTGGCCGTGCGCACCACGCCGAGCGGCTCGATGACCACTCCGCGCAGGGCGAGGATCGTCACCAGCACCGCGGCCGCCGGCACCGCCAGCGCGACCAGGACGGCCAGCACGGGCGAGGGGTTCAGATAGCTCGGGAACACACTGACCTGGAACACCTCCAAGGAGGCCGCCAGTTCGCGTCCGAGCAGGAAGAAGCCGGTGCCGAGGACGAGCCCCAGCAC
>NZ_JBSHKH010000062.1:0-16835 GCF_053643595.1 Streptomyces sp. NPDC055506
ATCACGTCGTGAGCCTTGTCTCGCTCGGTGCAAAAGATAACAAAAGGGTCTTAATGGGTGCTCGACGTGCGGTTGCCGTGCCTCTGGCGTGTATGTTCCGGGGCCGAGAGCCATGGAAGGGACCAAACCGGTGAACAAGAAGCTCGCGGCCGCACTGTCCGGCGGTGCGGTACTGGTACTGGCGCTGTCGGGCTGCGGCGGCGACGACAACGAGAAGCTGGACTCCTGGGCCAAGGATGTCTGCGACGCCGTACAGCCGCAGGCCAAGAAGATCGAGTCGGCCAATGCCTCGATCCAGAAGGAGACCTCGGACAACAGCACGCCGGAGGACGTCCAGAAGACCGACGCACAGGCCTTCCAGGACATGTCCGACGCCTACAAGGCGATCGGGACCGCGGTGAACAAGGCCGGTGCGCCGGACGTCGAGAACGGCGAGACGAAGCAGAAAGACGCGGTCAAGGAGCTCAACACGATCTCCGCGTCGTACGCCTCGCTGAAGAAGCAGGTCGACGGGCTCGACACGAAGGACCAGGGCAAGTTCGCCGACGGTCTCAAGGACATCGCCACCGAGCTGGACAAGCTGAGCAAGAGCGGGAACGACGCGCTCAGCAAACTCGAGGAGGGCGAGGTCGGCCAGGCGATGGCCCGCCAGTCGAGCTGCAAGGCGGCGACGGGACCGGCGTCGGCGACCTGAGCCGACCGTTGGTGAGGGGGGCTGGGGCTGGTGCTGCGACGGCTGAGCCGGGAGTGACGGCTCAGCCGGACGTGATGGACTGAGCCGGACGTGACGGCCGAGCCGAGCCGTACAGGCCCGCGCAATACCCGGCACAGGCACGTGCGCCAACGGCGCCTGCGGCCACAATGGGGGCGTGAGTAACGCCAGCCAGTCACCCCTGCCCCCGCTGCCCGCCCCCGACCGTCCCGAGGTCGCCGTCCGGCTCCGGGACGCCCTGCTCGGGGCCTCCTTCACCGCCGACGGACTGCTCGAACTGCTCGGCGCCCCCGCGTACGCGGCGCTGGCCCGGAGCGAGACCGTGCCCGCGCTCCGGGCGACCCGCGGGGACACACCGCTGGAGACGCTCGTCCGGCTGTTCCTGCTCCAGCAGCCCGTGCCGCAGGCGCGCGTGGCGGACACCCTGCCCGTCGACGCCTGCCTGGAGAGCGGCTGGCTCAGGCGCGTCGGCCAGGACGAGCTCGCCGCCACGGTGGACGTGCGGCCGTACGGCGGGCCCGACGGCGAGGACTGGTTCATCGTGTCGGACCTGGGCTGCGCGGTCGGCGGCGCCGGCGGAATCGGCAGCCGTGACGAGGGAGTCGTCCTGGGCGTCGGCGGCGCCTCCACGACCCTCGCCGGCATCACCGTCCGTACGCCCGTCGGCGCCGCCCTCGACCTCGGCACCGGTTCCGGTATCCAGGCGCTGCACGCGGCCCGGCACGCCACCCGCGTGACGGCCACCGACCTCAACCCGCGCGCGCTGCACATCACCGGTCTCACGCTGGCCCTGTCCGGCGCCCCGGCCGCCGATCTGCGCGAGGGCTCCCTCTTCACGCCGGTCCGGGACGACGAGACGTACGACCTGATCGTCTCGAACCCGCCGTTCGTGATCTCTCCCGGTGCCCGGCTCACCTACCGTGACGGCGGCATGGGCGGGGACGATCTGTGCCGCACGCTCGTTCAAGAGGCGGGGGAGCGGCTGAACGAGGGCGGGTTCGCGCAGTTCCTCGCCAACTGGCAGCACGTGGAAGGGGAGGACTGGCAGGACCGGCTCCGGTCATGGGTGCCCCGGGGCTGCGACGCGTGGATCGTGCAGCGCGAGGTGCAGGACGTCAACCAGTACGCCGAGCTGTGGCTGCGGGACGCGGGCGACCACGCGGGCGACCCGGCGGAGTACCAGGCGCGGTACGACGCATGGCTCGACGAGTTCGAGGCGCGCAAGGTGAAGGCCGTCGGCTTCGGCTGGATCACCCTGCGCAGGACGGGCGCCGCCGTGCCCTCCCTCACGGTGGAGGAATGGCCGCATCCGGTCGAGCAGCCGCTCGGGGACACCATCAAGGCGCACTTCGACCGGCTCGACCACCTCCGCGGCCATGACGACGCCGGACTGCTCGAAGGGCACTTCCGGCTCGCCGCCGAGGTCGTGCAGGAACAGGTCGGGCTGCCCGGTGCCGAGGACCCCGAGCACGTCGTGCTGCGCCAGAACCGCGGCATGCGCCGGGCGACCCGGGTGGACACGGTCGGCGCGGGCTTCGCGGGCGTCTGCGACGGCACGATGAGCGCCGGCCGCATCCTCGACGCCATCGCCCAGCTGATCGGCGAGGACCCCGTGCTGCTGCGCGACCGCACACCGGCGCAGATCCGGCTGCTCGTGGAGCAGGGGTTCCTGGAGCCGGTCCGCTGAGGGGACCCGGCAGGGCGGCGGACTGAGGGGTCCGGCAAAGCGGGCTGATGGTCCGGCAAAGAGGCCCGTCAATAAATTTCGAGTCGATTTGAACACCTCGTCCCGAACGGGTCCCGAGGGGCCGGTCCACCCGGATCCACAGCCGCGTCGCCCCGGCGTTCACCTACGGTTCGCCTGCCCGCCGCCCACGCGTGTCAGCCTCCCGGGGCTGGAGAGTCGCGGACTGGGGAAAAGGGGCACGGGGGCCATGGAGAGCGAACCGGCGATCTTCGCGGGAGCGGTGTTCTCCCTGTTCGGAGGGGGACTGCTGGCGTGGACCGTGACGCGCGTACGCCAGCACCGGCCGGTCGCCGAGGGTGTGAGGCCCGTCGCATCGGCGACCCTCGCGAGCGTCGTCGCGGTGCTCGCCCTGGCAGCCGGAACATGGTGCTTCACCCGCCTCTGAAGCCCGAGTCGGCGTCGCGCCCGCCGGTAATCGAGAGGTCGCGCTCCGCATAGGGCCGGGCCTGCTCCGGTCACTCCGGGCGGCAGGAATGGTGGTAGTCGGGTTACCGTTCGAGTGGCCGTTGCGGGCTTTTCCCGTTTGACACGGGGGCGGGCTGTACCGTCACACTCCGCAGCGTCACCACGACCCAGCCCCGGGCAAGCGACTCCGGGGAGGCCCAGCGTCGACCGGAGAGAAGAGCGAAGTTGTCCCCGACCAGCGAGACCGCAGAGGGCGGCCGCCGACTCGTCATCGTCGAGTCGCCTGCCAAGGCGAAGACGATCAAGGGCTATCTCGGCCCCGGATACATCGTCGAGGCGAGCGTCGGGCACATCCGCGACCTTCCCAACGGCGCCGCCGAGGTGCCCGAGAAGTACACCGGCGAGGTCCGCCGCCTCGGTGTGGACGTCGAACACGACTTCCAGCCGATCTATGTGGTCAACGCCGACAAGAAGGCCCAGGTCAAGAAGCTCAAGGACCTGCTGAAGGAGTCCGACGAACTCTTCCTCGCCACCGATGAGGACCGCGAGGGCGAGGCCATCGCCTGGCACCTCCAGGAAGTCCTGAAGCCCAAGGTCCCGGTCAAGCGGATGGTCTTCCACGAGATCACCAAGGCCGCGATCCAGGCCGCCGTGGCCAACCCGCGCCAGCTCAACCAGAAGCTCGTCGACGCCCAGGAGACCCGCCGCATCCTCGACCGCCTCTACGGCTACGAGGTCTCGCCGGTCCTGTGGAAGAAGGTCATGCCGCGCCTGTCGGCGGGCCGTGTCCAGTCGGTCGCCACACGGCTCGTCGTCGAGCGGGAACGCGAGCGCATCGCCTTCCGTTCCGCTGAGTACTGGGACCTGACGGGCACCTTCGCGACCGGCCGCGCCGGCGACTCGTCGGACCCGTCGTCCCTGGTCGCGCGCCTGCAGTCCGTCGACGGCAGGCGGGTCGCGCAGGGCCGTGACTTCGACTCCCTGGGACAGCTGAAGAGCGCGAACACCCTCCACCTCGACGAGGCGAACGCCCGCGCCCTGGCCGCCGCCCTCGAGCAGACCCGGTTCGCCGTCCGGTCCGTCGAGTCCAAGCCCTACCGCCGCTCGCCGTACGCCCCGTTCCGTACGACGACGCTGCAGCAGGAGGCCAGCCGCAAGCTCGGCTTCGGCGCCAAGGCGACGATGCAGATCGCGCAGAAGCTGTACGAGAACGGCTACATCACGTACATGCGTACGGACTCCACGACCCTGAGCGACACGGCGGTCGCGGCCGCCCGTGCCCAGGTCACGCAGCTGTACGGCGCCGACTACCTGCCGCCGCAGCCGAGGACGTACGCCGGGAAGGTCAAGAACGCGCAGGAGGCGCACGAGGCGATCCGCCCCTCGGGTGATCGTTTCCGCACTCCCGCCGAGACCGGGCTGACCGGCGACCAGTTCAAGCTCTACGAGCTGATCTGGAAGCGGACCGTCGCCTCCCAGATGAAGGACGCGACCGGCAACAGCGTGACGGTGAAGATCGGCGGCACGGCGGCCGACGGCCGGGACGTCGAATTCAGCGCGTCCGGCAAGACGATCACCTTCCACGGCTTCCTGAAGGCCTACGTCGAAGGCGCCGACGACCCGAACGCCGAGCTCGACGACCGCGAGCGCCGGCTGCCCCAGGTCTCCGAGGGCGACGCCCTGAGCGCCGAGGAGATCACGGTCGATGGGCACGCCACCAAGCCCCCGGCCCGCTACACCGAGGCCTCCCTGGTCAAGGAGCTGGAAGAGCGCGAGATCGGCCGCCCGTCGACGTACGCGTCGATCATCGGCACGATCCTCGACCGCGGGTATGTGTTCAAGAAGGGCACGGCCCTGGTGCCGTCCTTCCTGTCCTTCGCCGTGGTCAACCTCCTGGAGAAGCACTTCGGGCGGCTCGTCGACTACGGCTTCACCGCCAAGATGGAGGACGACCTCGACCGCATCGCCCGCGGTGAGGCGCAGTCCGTGCCGTGGCTGAAGCGGTTCTACTTCGGTGAGGGCACGGGCGAGGGCGGTGCCGCCGACGCCGGCAACGGCGACGGGGACCACCTCGGCGGCCTCAAGGAACTGGTCACCGACCTGGGCGCGATCGACGCGCGCGAGGTCTCGTCGTTCCCCGTGGGCAACGACATCGTGCTGCGGGTCGGCCGCTACGGGCCGTACATCGAGCGCGGCGAGAAGGACACCGAGCAGCACCAGCGCGCCGACATCCCGGACGACCTGGCGCCGGACGAGCTCTCCGTCGACCTCGCCGAGGAACTGCTCGCCAAGCCGAGCGGCGACTACGAGCTGGGCCCCGACCCGGCCACCGGCCATACGATCGTCGCCAAGGACGGCCGCTACGGCCCCTACGTGACGGAGATCCTCCCCGAGGGCACCCCGAAGACCGGCAAGAACGCGGTCAAGCCGCGTACGGCCTCCCTCTTCAAGACGATGTCCCTGGACACGGTGACGCTCGACGACGCCCTGAAGCTGATGTCGCTGCCGCGTGTCGTCGGCGCCGACGCCGAGGGCCAGGAGATCACCGCGCAGAACGGCCGCTACGGCCCGTATCTGAAGAAGGGCACGGACTCGCGCTCGCTCCAGGCCGAGGAGCAGCTCTTCACGATCACGCTGGAAGAGGCGCTGGCGATCTACGCCCAGCCGAAGCAGCGGGGCCGGGCGGCCGCCAAGCCGCCGCTGAAGGAGCTGGGCACCGACCCGGCGAGCGAGAAGCCGGTCGTCGTCAAGGACGGCCGCTTCGGGCCGTACGTCACCGACGGGGAGACCAACGCGACCCTGCGCTCCGGCGACAGCGTCGAGACGATCACCCCGGAGCGCGGTTTCGAGCTGCTCGCCGAGAAGCGGGCGAAGGGGCCGGCGAAGAAGACCGCCAAGAAGGCGGCCAAGAAGGCCCCGGCCAAGAAGACGGCAGCCAAGAAGACCGCGGCGAAGAAGACCACGACCGCGAAGAAGACGACGGCCAAGAAGACCACCACGGCGAAGAAGACGGCGGCCAAGACGGCGACCGCCTCGAAGCCCGCGGAGGACTGAGGCCCCTTCAGGACCTGTTCGGAATCCGGGCCGCCGAGGTCCGGGTCTTCGCCCAGGGTTCGGAAAGCGAACGCCCCGGCAACACTTCGGTGTCGGGGCGTGCGCATGCCAGGACGGGCCCTCCAGGGTGTCGGTGGCTCCCGATAGGCTGAATGCATGACGCGAGCCGAGCACCCCACGGCCTCTCCGCCGGCCCCCGACGATGCCCTGGTCGCGGACTCCCGCGAGCGCGCCGTCCGCGCCCTGCTGCGCCGTCCGCAGTTGAAGCGGTTGTGGAGCGCACAGCTCGTGGGCGGCGTGGCCGACACCCTTGCCCTTCTCGTGCTGGTCCTGCTCACGCTCCAGGCGGCTGTCGCCGAGGGCGCGTTCGGGGGCGGTTATCGAGGCGTGGCGTTCGCAGTGGCGACCGTTTTCGGGGTGCGCATCCTCGCGACGCTCCTCTTCGGCGCCGTGCTCCTCGGTCCGCTCACGGCGCTCACCTCCCAGGACGGCCCGCTCGACCGCCGCTGGACCATGGTCGGCGCGGACGGGCTGCGCGCCGCGCTGCTCATCATCGCGCCGCTGTGGATCGACTGGATGCCCGACGACGCGCTGGCCATGCTCCTCGTCACGGCCTTCGTGACCGGAGTCGCCGAGCGCTTCTGGACGGTGTGCCGCGAGAGCGCGGCCCCCGCGCTGCTGCCCGAGCCGCCCCCGGAAGGCGCGACGGTCCGGCCGCTGCCCGACCACCTGGACGCCCTGCGCCGGCTCTCGCTGCGCACCGGTTTCATCGCGATCCCGCTCGCGGCCGTCGTGCTCGTCGTCGCGGCCCTCTTCAACAACCTGCTGGGCGTCGGCATCGACTGGTTCGGCCAGCACCAGGCGGCCCTCGCCTCGTACGTGGCGGCCGGGCTGTTCGCCGCGTCCCTCTCCGTGCTGACCTTCCTCGAACTGCCCGCCACGCGCACCCCGCGCGCGCGTTCGCCGCTCGAGGGGCTGCGCCGCCCGAAGACTGCGACCGGCGCCGACAAGGGCCGCACGGGCGCGATGCCGCTGCTGGTGCTGGCCTGCGCGGCCGTCGCCGCCGCGGTGTCCGCCTCCGTAGCCGTGGTCGTGCTGCACGCCAAGGACCTGGGCGGCGGCCCGGTGCTCTACGGCCTGTTCGTGGGCGTGCTCACCGGCGGTGTCGTCGTCGGCATCCGTACGGCGCCCGCGCTGCTGCCCGCCCTGTCGCGCCGCCGGCTGCTCGCGCTGGTGATCGCCTTCACCGGTGTCGCGCTGCTGGCCGCCGGGCTGGTCCCGGACGTCACCACCGTGCTGCTGATCCTCGCCCTGGCCGGTGTCGGCGCAGGCATCTCCGCCAACATCGGGCACACGCTGCTCGACCAGGAAACCGAGGAGTACCGGCGGCCCCGTACGACCGAGCACCTGCACGCGGTCGTCCGGGTCTGCGTGGCACTCGGCGCGGTGATCGCCCCGCTGGTGGCGGCGGCGATCGGGCCGCACCGGCTGGAGGGCGGCAAGTTCGTCTTCGCGCACGGCGGCGCGGCCTTCACGCTGATGCTGGCCGGTGCCCTGCTGCTGCCGGTGGCCGCGCTGGTGCTGGCCAAGGTCGACGACCGCTCCGGAGTGCCGCTGCGCCAGGACCTGCGCGACGCGCTGCTCCGCGGCGACGACCCGGACCAGGCGCCCGCGAGCACCGGTTTCTTCATCGCCTTGGAGGGCGGCGACGGGGCCGGCAAGTCCACGCAGGCCGAGGCGCTCGCCGAGTGGATCCGCGGCAAGGGCCACGAGGTCGTGCTGACGCGAGAGCCGGGGGCGACGCCGGTGGGCAAGCGGCTGCGGTCGATCCTGCTGGACGTGTCCAGCGAGGGCCTGTCGCATCGCGCGGAGGCACTGCTGTACGCGGCCGACCGGGCCGAGCACATCGACACCGTCGTACGGCCCGCCCTGGAGCGCGGCGCGGTCGTCATCTCCGACCGGTACATCGACTCGTCCGTGGCCTACCAGGGCGCGGGCCGCGATCTCTCGCCGACCGAGATCGCCCGGATCAACCGCTGGGCCACGAACGGGCTCGTGCCGCATCTGACCGTTCTGCTGGACGTCGCGCCGGAGACCGCGCGCGAGCGGTTCACCGAGGCGCCCGACCGGCTGGAGTCGGAGCCCGCCGAGTTCCACGCGCGCGTGCGGTCCGGCTTCCTGACCCTCGCCGCGGCCGACGCCGGGCGGTACCTGGTGGTGGACGCCGGCCAGGAGCCCGAGTCCGTCACGACCGTCATCCGGCACCGGCTCGACCAGGTGCTGCCGCTGTCCGAGGCCGAGATCAAGGCCCAGGAGGAGGCGCGGAAGAAGGCCGAGGAGGAGGCCCGCCGCAAGGCCGAGGAAGAGGCCGCCCGCAAGGCCGAGGAGGAGCGCCTGGAGCGTGAGCGCCAGGAGCAGCTGGCCCGGCTGCGCGCCGAGGAGGAGGAGCGCAAGCGGCGCGAGCTCGAGGAGGCGCAGCGGCGCGAGGCCGAACGGCAGGCGGAGGAGGCCCGGCGTCGGGCCGAGGAAGCGCAGAAGAAGGCCGAGGAGGAGCGGGCGCGGCTCCTCGCGGAGGAGAAGGCCCGGGCCGAGGAAGAGGCCCGCCGCAAGGCCGAGGAAGAACGGCGCCGCAAGCAGGCGGAGGAGGAGGCCCGGCTGCGTGCCGAGGCCGAGGCGCTCCGCCTGGAGAAGCAGCGCAAGGCCGAGGCCGCGCTGCTGCGGGCCGAGGAGGCGCGACGCCTGGCGGAGGCGGCGGCCGCGGCAGCGGAGGCGGGGCCGAAGAGTTCCCCCCAGGGCTCTCTCCAGGGTTCCGCTTCGCAGGGTGCTTCTCGTGCGTCGGCCGGGCAGGACGCGGCAACCGTGCCGACGCCCGTGGTGACGCCGGAGAACGCCCCGGGCGGGTCCGGGTCCGAGGCCGGTTCGGGTGCCGCTTCCGGCTCCGGTTCCGTCGATGAGACGACCGTGCTGCGCCGGGTTCGGGACGAAGCCGAGGTGACGGCCGAACTGCCGAAGCCGCCGGTGCCGCCGGGGGCGGGTGAGGAGACGGAGGTGCTGCCGCCGGTCGCTCCCCGGGCGGGGGACGAGACCGAGGTGCTGCCCGCGGTGCGTCCCGGGGCCGAGGACACGCCGTCCTGGGCAGCGGACGAGACCGCCGTGCTGCCTCCGGTCCGGCCGGGGGACGCCGAGGAGACGGCCGTGCTGCCGCCCGTACGCGGGGACGAACCGGCGGACCGGGTTCCGCCCGGTTACTTCCGGGACGACTCCCCGGCCTCCCGTCCCGACGGGACCGAGGACCGGACGCGCGAGCTGCCCCAGGTCGACGCCGGGGGCGAGCCGCGCCGCCGCCGGTCCGACTGGGCCGAGGAGACGCCGCTGGACGACCTGCCCTCACTGGCGGACGAGCTGCTCGGGCCGCACGAGGACGAGCCGGACGAGGGCCGGGGGCGCCGGGGGAGGGGCCGGGGCCGCTGAGCCCCTGCCCGGCAGGCGATGTCGGAAGATCACCGGCCCCGGCCCTCGGAGGGCCGGGGCCGGTTGTCAGTGGTCGCCCCCACAATGGATCTCGCAGGGCAGTACGGTCCGCGGACGCGGATGTGACGGAAGGGCGGCGTGACCCATGACCGTGTGGGACGACCTCGTCGGGCAGGAGAGGGTGAGCGCGCAGCTGGACGCTGCCGCCAGGGACGCCGACGCCCTGGTCACCGCCGCCGCGGCCGACACCCCTCCGCCCGAGGCGTCGAAGATGACCCACGCGTGGCTGTTCACGGGCCCGCCCGGAGCCGGGCGGAACCAGGCGGCGCGGGCCTTCGCGGCGGCGCTGCAATGCGTCAGCCCCGACCGGGCCCTCGGCGGCTCCCCGGGCTGCGGCTTCTGCGACGGATGTCACACGGCACTGGTGGGCACGCACGCCGACGTCACCACCGTGGCCGCGGTCGGGGCGCAGATCCTCGCCGACGACATGCGCGACACCGTGCGCAAGTCGTTCACCTCGCCGGCGAACGGCCGCTGGCAGATCATCCTCGTCGAGGACGCCGAGCGGCTGAACGAGAAGTCGGCCAACGCCGTCCTCAAGGCCGTGGAGGAGCCCGCCCCCCGCACGGTCTGGCTGCTGTGCGCCCCCTCCATCGAGGACGTCCTGCCGACCATCCGCTCCCGCTGCCGCCACCTGAACCTGAGCACGCCGTCGGTCGACGCCGTCGCCGACATGCTCGTTCGACGCGAGGGCATCGAGCCGGCCGCGGCCGCCGCGGCGGCCCGCGCGACCCAGGGCCATGTCGACCGGGCCCGCCGGCTGGCCACCGACCCGGCCGCGCGCGAACGCCGTGCCGCCGTGCTGAGGATGCCGCTGCGCGTGGAGGAGGTCGGCGGCGCGCTCAAGGCCGCCCAGGAGCTGGTCGACGCGGCCGCCGAGGACGCCAAGCAGCTTGCCGAGGAGATGGACGCCAAGGAGACAGAGGAGCTGAAGGCCGCTCTCGGCGCGGCCCAGGGCGGCCGGATGCCGCGCGGCACGGCCGGCGTGATCAAGGACTTGGAGGACAAGCAGAAGCGCCGCAGAACACGCACGCAGCGCGACAGCCTGGACCTCGCCCTGACCGACCTCACGGCGTTCTACCGCGATGTCCTCGCCCTCCAGCTCGGCTCCCGGGTGGCCATCGCCAACGCGGACGCCGAGGACGCCCTGGAGCGCCTGGCCCGTGGCAGCTCCCCGGAGTCCACGCTCCGCCGCATCGAGGCGATCGCCGGCTGCCGGGACGCGCTCGACCGCAATGTGGCGCCGCTGCTCGCGGTGGAGGCGATGACGATGGCGCTCAGAGCGGGCTGACACCCGGCGGGGCCGGGAGCTGACACCGGGCGGTGCCGGGAGGCGCGGGGGACCTGGTGTTGACGTTGTAACTCTTACGAGGCACGACACGCACGCACGGCACTCATTCCATCGCGCAGAGTTACGCTCGCTGGATGTACACAAGGCGCACCCCCCGCTCCGCCTCCGCCCCCGCTCCCCGTCGCGCGGGGTCCGGCGGCGCTCACCGCAGGGCCCGTGGCGGAGTCAGGACCGCGGTCGGCCTCCTCGCCATGGCCGCGCTGCTGGTCTCCGCCTGCTCCTCGGGGAGCCCGACGACGTCCGCGGCCTCGGCGGCGCCGGAGCCCGCGGCGCTGGCCGCACTGCCGAAGTCCGTCCCCGCGGCGCTCGCGTCGTACTACGCGCAGAAGCCGGCCTGGCGCGGCTGCGGCGTCCCCGGCTTCCAGTGCGCCACCATCAAGGCGCCGCTCGACTACGCCAGGCCGTCCGCCGGTGACGTCCGGCTCGCCGTCGCCCGCAAGAAGGCCACGGGCGAGCGGCTGGGCTCACTGCTCGTGAACCCCGGCGGGCCGGGCGGCTCGGCGATCGGCTACATGGAGTCGTACGCCGGCATCGGCTATCCGGCCGAGGTCCGGGCCCGCTACGACATGGTGGCGGTCGACCCGCGCGGCGTGGCCCGCAGCGAGCCCGTCAAGTGTCTGGACGGGCCGGACATGGACACGTACACGCAGACGGACATCACACCCGACGACGGGAAGGAGGGAGACGGGCTGGTCGCGGCGTACCGGACGTTCGCCGAGGGCTGCGGCGCGGACGCGCCCAGGCTGCTGCGCCATGTGTCCACCGTGGAGGCGGCCCGGGACATGGACATCGTGCGGGCGGCGCTCGGCGACAAGAAGCTGAACTACGTCGGCGCCTCCTACGGGACGTTCCTCGGCGCGACGTACGCCGGGCTCTTCCCGGACCGGGCGGGCCGGCTGGTGCTGGACGGCGCGATGGACCCGTCGCTGAGCGCGCGGCGGCTGAACCTGGAGCAGACGGCGGGCTTCGAGACGGCGTTCCGGTCGTTCGCGCGGGACTGCGTACGGCGGGCCGACTGCCCGCTGGGCGGCGCACGCACCTCGCCCGAGCGGGTGGGCAGGAACCTGAAGGCGTTCTTCGGGGAGCTGGACGAGCAGCCCGTCCCCACCGGAGACCCCGACGGCCGCCGCCTCACCGAGTCGCTCGCCACGACCGGAGTGATCGCGGCCATGTACGACGAGGGCGCCTGGCCCCAGCTGCGCGAGGCGCTCACCTCCGCGATGAAGGAGGACGACGGCGCCGGACTGCTCGTCCTGTCCGACGGCTACTACGAGCGTGACGCCGACGGCGCCTACAGCAACCTGATGTTCGCCAACGCGGCGGTGAACTGCCTGGATCTGCCGCCCGCCTTCGACACCCCCGAGCAGGTGCGCGGCGCGCTGCCGGACTTCAGGAAGGCGTCCCCCGTCTTCGGCGAGGGCCTCGCCTGGGCCTCGCTGAACTGCGCGTACTGGCCGGTGCACGCCACGGGCGAGCCGCGCCGCATCGAGGCGAAGGGCGCGGCCCCCATCGTGGTGGTCGGCACCACCCGCGACCCGGCGACCCCGTACCGCTGGGCCCAGGCCCTGGCCGGCCAGCTCTCCTCGGCCCGCCTCCTCACCTACGAGGGCGACGGCCACACGGCCTACGGCCGTGGCAGCGCCTGCGTCGACCGCACGATCAACGCCTACCTGCTCCGCGGCACCCCGCCCGAGGACGGAAAGCGCTGCTCATAACCACTGCCCCCGGCCCCGGAGGGACCGCCTCCGGGGCCGGTACGGAGCACCCTTCGAAACTGTGTAGACTTACCGTCGTTGCTGATCGCACCATAGTGCGGACAGCGCGCCGCCTTAGCTCAGATGGCCAGAGCAACGCACTCGTAATGCGTAGGTCTCGGGTTCGAATCCCGAAGGCGGCTCCACTGGAACCCCAGGTCGAAGATACTCCGACCTGGGGTTTCGCCGTTCACTGCCCGCGAGAACTGTTCAGCGGGCGGTTTCGCGTTCCACCGGCAGCCACAGCTCGGCGTCCGCGTGGGTGCCGTCCGTCGAGAGTTCGGTTCGGAGGATCTCCGGGCCGGGGCGGCTGCGGTACGGGTTGGAGGGGAACCACTCGGTGAAGACGTCTCGCCAGAGCTCCTGGATGGCCTGGGGGGCCGGGCCGGAGGTGGTGAAGACCGCCCAGGTGCCGGGTGCGACGGGGAGCGGGGTGGTGCCCTCCGGGGCGGGGGCCGGGGATGAGGTGATCACGCCGTGGTAGTAGTCGAGTTCCGTGCCCTCCGCTCGGCTCGGGTCCAGGTCGTCGCAGACCGCGACGATGCCCTGGGGGTCCTGGTCGGAGAGTTGCTTCAGGTGTTCCACGGCCGGCTTGTCGAGGCCGCGGACGAAGTCGATGATCGACTCGTTGGGGCCTGAGTGGACCAGGGGGATCCGGGTCTTGAAGCCGGTGACGGTGAAAGCCGGGCGGTCCACCACTCGGTAGTGCATGCTGCTGCTCCCTTCGACGGTGAGGCGGAAGGTGAGCCGGGGCTGGGAGACGAGCGCGGCGCCGGTACGCCGGGCCTCGCCCGGTCCCACGCCGTGCATCGTGCGGAACGCCCGTGCGAACGCCTCGCCGGAGCCGTAGCCGTAGCGCACCGCGATCTCCAGCAGCGTCTCGCCGCCCGCGAGCACCTCCGCGCCCGCGACGGTGAGCCGCCGGCGCCGGATGTACTCCGACAGGGGCATGCCTGCCAGGGCGGAGAACATGCGGCGCAGGTGGTACTCCGAGGTGGCCGCGATCCGCGCCAGCTCCACGGCGTCGACGGAGTCGTCGAGGTGGCGCTCGATGTGTTCCATGGCCTGGTTGAGCCGCTCCAGCACGCCCGGTTCCTTCCTTTTCGTGCCTCTTCGGTGTCCACCACGCTAGGCAGCGCGCCCCCGGCCGGACCCGACATCCTGTGCCCGATCGGGTCGGGTGCGGGTTCGGCCGAACGAGTCAGGCGGACCGTCGTCCGGCAGGCGTATTTAAGGGGGCCTTACCGTGAACGGCTAGCATCGCCCGTCGACCCGTCAGCTGCCGACCGTGATGAGGTGAGGACATGGGGGCGCCCAGGATCGCCGTCGCCGTGGTGACGATGGGCAATCGGCCCGAGGAGGTCGACGCGCTGCTCCGGTCCGTGGCCAAGCAGGACGTGCCGCCCGAGCGGATCGTGATCGTCGGCAACGGCTGCCCGCTGCCCGAGTTCGCCCGGCGGCTGTCGCTGCCCGGTGAGGTCACCCCCGTCGAACTCGACGAGAACCTCGGGTGCCCCGGTGGGCGGAACGCGGCCCTCGCGCGGCTGCGGGAGTTCGGTGATGTCGACGTCGTCATCGATCTGGACGACGACGGGCTGCTCGTGGACGCCGATGTGCTGCGCCGCGTGCGCGATCTGTACGCCGCCGACGAACGGCTCGGCATCGTCGGGTTCCGCATCGCCGACGAACTCGGCGAGACACAGCAGCGGCACGTGCCCCGGATCGGCGGCTCGGACCCCCTGCGCGGCGGTTACGTCACCGGGTTCCTCGGCGGCGGGCACGCGCTGCGGATGGCGATGCTCGACGAGGTCGGCGACTGGCCCGCCGAGTTCTTCTTCGCCCATGAGGAGACCGACCTGGCCTGGCGCGCCGCCGACGCGGACTGGCACATCCTCTACGCGCCCGAACTGCTGCTCCAGCACCCGAAGACCTCGCCCGCCCGGCACGCCATCTACTACCGCGTGAACGCCCGCAACCGGGTCTGGCTGGCCCGGCGCCGGCTGCCGGTGGCCCTCGTCCCCGTCCATCTGGGCGTCTGGGTGCTGCTCACCCTCGCACGGAACCGCTCCGCCGCCGGGTTGCGTGCGTGGTTCGGCGGATTCCTGGAAGGCGTACGGGAGTCGGCGGGCGAGCGGCGGCCCATGCGCTGGCGTACGGTGTGGCGGCTCACGCGGCTGGGGCGGCCGCCCGTCATCTGACAGCCGAAGCCGCGGTGGTGGGGCGGGAATTGAGTGGGCCCCGGCCGTTCACCTCCGCCGACCGGGACCCACGGATCGCTAACACATGGCCAACGGCTGACCAGGATGCGGATCACTTCGCATCCGCATAGCACTCCACCACCGCAGTGGTGAACGGAAACCGCACCGGGGTCTGGCCGAAGGTCAGCTGTCCGGCCAGGGCCGCCGCCTCGTGGATCGCCGTCACGATCGCCTCCGTCTCCTCCTCGGGGCAGTGCACGATCACCTCGTCGTGCTGGAAGAAGACCAGCTCGGCCGCCATGTCCGCGCAGGTCCTGCGCAGCGCGGCGAGCAGCAGCAGGGCCCAGTCGGCGGCGCTGCCCTGGACGACGAAGTTGCGGGCGAAGCGGCCGCGGGCGCGGGCGTTGGTGGAGGCGTAGCCGGGCACCCAGGGCGCGGCGGCGTCGGGGTGGTCGTCCTCGGCGACGGGGATGCCGGCCTCCTCCGTCCCGTCGTCCGTGGCCCGGGCCGCGGGCGGACAGGTCCGGCCCAGCCAGGTCCGCACGAGCCGGCCCTCCTCGCCGGCGCGGGCCGCGTCGTCGACGTACGCCACCGCCCTGGGGAAGCGGCGTCTGAGCGCGGCGAGGTTCTTCAGGCCGTCGCCGGAGGTCTGGCCGTAGACCGCGCCGAGCACGGCGAGTTTGGCCTGGGCGCGGTCTCCGGAGAAGGCGCGGTCGGAGACGGACTGGTACAGGTCGGTCTCCCGGCCGGCCACCTCCATCAGCCCGGGGTCGCGGGAGATCGCCGCGAGGACGCGGGGCTCCATCTGGTCGGCGTCGGCGACGACGAGCCGCCAGCCGGGGTCGGCGACCACGGCCCGCCGGATCGCCTTGGGGATCTGGAGCCCGCCCCCGCCGTTGGTCACCCAGCGCCCGGTCACCGTCCCGCCCGCGAGGAACTCGGGTCTGAACCGCCCCTCGCGGACCCAGTCCTGGAGCCAGGACCAGCCGTGGGCGACCCAGACGCGGTACAGCTTCTTGTACTCGATCAGGGGCTTCACGGCCGGGTGGTCGATCGACTCGATCTCCCAGCGGCGGGTCGAGGAGACCTTGATGCCGGCCTGGGAGAAGGCCTTGATGACGTCGGCCGGCAGGTCGGGGCGGACCCGGCGGCCGAAGGCCGTGGACACCTCGTCGGCCAGTTCGGCCAGCCGGCGGGGCTCGCCGCCGCCCGCGTACCGGTCGCCCAGCAGGTCGTGCAGGACGGCCCGGTGCACCTCGGCGCTCCAGGGCAGCCCGGCGCGGTTCATCTCGGCGGCCACCAGCATGCCCGCCGACTCGGCGGCCGTGAGCAGCCGCATGCGGCCGGGGTGCTCGGCGTTCTCGTGCCGCCGTTGCTGCTCGGCGTAGACCGCGAGGAGGTCCGGCAGGGGGAGGGGGACGCCCTGCGGCTCGAACAGGGAGGACTGCGAGCCCGGTTCGGCGGACCGCTGGGGCGGATCGGGCGGTGCGGGGCCGCCGCGCAGCCGGGCCAGGGCGGCCGCGGCCGAGCGTGGTTCCCCGTACCGCCCCTCGTGGCCGAGGAGGAGTGTCTCGGCGGCCTCGATGTCGTAGCACCGCTCTGCTCGCACCCCCGTGGCGAGCAGACGCGGGTAGACCTCGGCGGTGGACCGCCACACCCACCGCGTGACGCCGGGACGGCTCCGCACGGCCTCGGCGGGATCCGGCTCCCGCCGCACCGGCCCGGCGGGCAGCCCGTCCGGACCGAGGGGGGCGACGTCCACGCCACCGTCCTCGGCCGGAGCGAGCGCCCACCGGTCGGTCATGCGGCGAGTCTGCCAGGGGGGTCTGACAACGCCCCCTGCTCGCCGTGGCCGCCGCTGCCAGCCGCAGTCGCCGCGTCCGCCGTGGCCGCCGAACTCGCCGCGTCCGCCGCGTCCGCCGAAGTCGCCGGGCCCGTTCGTGGCCGCCGCGTCCGCCGAAGTCGCCGCGCCAGGGAAGTCGCCGTGGCCGCTGCGTCCGCCGCGTCCGCAGAAAGAGCCGCGCCCGCCCCGTCAGCCCAAAACGCCCCGTCCTACGCATCACCCGCACACCCAGAGCCACAA
>NZ_JBSHKH010000062.1:16845-46324 GCF_053643595.1 Streptomyces sp. NPDC055506
GGGACGGACTGCGCATACGCCCAGATCTGCCGGATGACGTGGCAGCGATCCTGGTTGACGTAGGGGCCGCGCCCGCCGAACCCGCCGCGCCCGCCGAACCCGCCGCGCCCGCCGAACCCGCCCAACTCGCCGCGCCCGCCGCAGTCGCCGCTACAACGGTGTCACGACTCGCCCGGCGTCTCCCTCTGGGCCTGCATGATCTTCTCCAGCGCGGTCACGACGTACTGCTCGGTCCGTTCCTTGCCGATGTCGAGGCCGCTGAGGACGCCCTCGCCGTTCTCGTGCTCCAGCAGGGCCAGCAGGATGTGCTCGGTGCCGATGTAGTTGTGGCCGAGGCGCAGGGCCTCGCGGAAGGTGAGCTCCAGGACCTTCTTTGCGGCCTGGCCGTACGGCACGAGCTCCGGGGCCTCCTCGACGCCGGGCGGGAGCGCCGCCGTCGCCGCCTCGCGCACCGCGTCGAGGGAGACGCCCTGGGCGACGATCGCCTTGGCGGCGAGACCCTCCGGCTCGGCCAGCAGACCGAGGACGAGGTGCTCGGGCAGGCCCTCGGCGTTGCGCGCGGACCTGGCCTCGTTGTGGGCGGCCATCACCGTGTCGCGGGCGCGGGGCGTGTAGCGGTTGAAGCCCTGGCTCGGGTCGAGGTCGGCCGACTCCTTCGGCACGAAGCGCTTCTGCGCGGCCTGCCGGGTGACCCCCATGCTCCTGCCGATGTCCGTCCAGGAGGCGCCCGAACGCCGGGCCTGGTCCACGAAGTGGCCGATCAGATGGTCGGCCACCTCACCGAGGTGATCGGCGGCGATCACCGCGTCCTGGAGCTGCTCGAGGGGTTCCTGATGAACCTTCTTGATCGCCGCGATCAGGTCGTCGAGGCGCACGGATGACGTGATGTCGGGGTTCTTCGTCATGGTGTCAACCGTAGGTTGCGCCCTGTGGAGTGTCAACCGCGAGTTGACACCCTGGAGCGTGGCACCATCGGCCCCGTGAGTACGTCCCCCACCGTCGACCGCGCGTTCGAGGCAGCCCTGTACGCGACCGGCGAGACGGCCCTCGACACCGGCGCCTCCCTGCTCGCCTCCGACCCGGCGGCGGATGCCGAACTCGCCCGGCGCGGGGAGGAGTTCGTGGCAGCGTCCTGGCGGCGCGGCTGGCAGCCGGCCGACGTCGTACGGATCGTCCGGAGCGAGCTGGAGGACGTCCATGTGCTGCTCGTGGCCGGGCTGATCCGGGCGCAGGCGCCCGGCGACCGGGCCCGCGGCCGCCGCTGGAGCGCGCAGCTCGCGGAACTCCCCGACGGCGCCCCGCCCCGCGCCGACCGCTTCTCGCACGCCACCGCCGTGCTGGAGCTGTACCGCCTGCTGCTGCGGCTGCCCGCCCTCGAAGCCCTCGACGAGGCGGCCGGGGAGGCGACGGGTGGGACGACCGGCGGGGCCGGGGCCGAGTCCCGCATGCTCACCCGCATCCGCGCCCTGCTCGCCAAGGCGGAGGCCACCGGCTTCCCGGAGGAGGCGGAGGCGCTCAGTGCCAAGGCGCAGGAGCTGATGGCCCGGCACAGCGTCGACGAGGCGCTGCTCGCGGCACGGGCGCCCTCGCCCGACACCCCGGGCGCCTGCCGGATCGGTGTGGAACCGCCGTACGAACAGGCCAAGGCGGTGCTGCTGGATGCCGTCGCCTCCGCCAATCACTGCCGTGCGGTGTGGAACGAACCTCTGGGCTTCTCCACCGTCGTCGGCTTCGAAACGGACCTGGAAGCGGTCGAACTCCTCTACACCTCGCTCCTCGTGCAGGCCACGACCGCGATGACGAAGGCGGAGGCCGCCCAGCGCGCCAGGGGCCGCAGGCGCACCAAGACGTTCCGGCAGTCCTTCCTCGCGGCCTACGCCCACCGCATCGGCACCCGGTTGGGAGAAGTGGCCCAGGCCCAGGTGAGCGACGATCTGCTCCCGGTCCTCGCCACCCGCGACGTCGCGGTCACCGGGCGGCTTGACCGCATGTTCCCGGAGACGACCACGACCCGCCTGCGCGGTGTGCGCGACGCGGCGGGCTGGACGGAGGGCGCGCAGGCGGCGGACCGCGCCCAGGTCGGGCACCGGCCGCCGCTGCGCTGATCCGCCGTCAGTCGCCGGCCGCCTGGAAGGCGCTCACCGAGGCGTTGGGCTCGCCCGCCTCGCCCTTCAGGGCGACCGGGCCGTACGACCACTTCACGTCGTGCGTGGCGGTCGCGCCGGGCAGGCCGAAGGACACCTTCCGTACGGGGAGGCTCCGGGGGCCGCTCGCCTCACCCCGGACGTAGGTGATGGTGAAGGAGGCGGTGCCGTCCTTGGCCAGGGTGAGCGACTCGGCCTTCGCGGCCTGGGCCGCCTTGTCCGCGGGGACGGAGGCCGTGCTGTCCGCGGCCACGAGGTCGACGGCGGGGAAGCCCTTCAGCGTGCACTGCGCGCCCTTGTTCGTGAGCGTCACGGTGACGTTGCCGGTGTCCCCGGCTGCCGGGGCGGCGCCGGCCCCGGCCTCCACGCCCATGTCGCCGATCGCGCAGGCCGTAGCGGACGGCCGGTCCGCGTTCTTGACGTCGTCGGTGCCGGCCCCTTCGTCGTCGCAGGCGGTCAGCAGGAGCGTCCCGGCGAGGGCGGCGGCCAGGGCGAGGGGAGGAAGGGTGCGCATGGGGACCTCTGGTGCGTGATGGCGGTGAGCGGTTCCGATGGAGGGATCATCTCGGACGGACGGACCGTCACGCACCCGGGCAGGCCGCCCGCCGGAGTCGCACTCCTACCCGAGGCCCGCCGTGGGCAGCCCGGTCGGCAGCTTGCCGCCCTCGGTCCTGGTGTAGGTCTCGGCGCCGAGGCCGCCCTCCCAGGTGACCTTCAGGCTGGTCTTGTTCACGGAGTCGACCATGCCGGTCGTCCGGTCCTTGCTGCCGTCCGTGCACTTCAGGCGGACCATCCGCATCCCGGACTCCTCGCCGGCGGTGCCGCTGCACACGCTCCCGCCGGTGGCGAAGAGCGCGGCCTGCTTGCCGGTGATCACCAGGGCCACGGCCTTGCCGCCGGTCGTCGCGAGCCAGCTGCCCGCCAGCGTGTCGGAGCCGGAGCCGGAGCCGGAGCCGTCCGAGCCGCCGTCCGCGCCGTCGGACGCGGAGGCGGAGGCCGAGGGGGACGGTGCCGGGCCGGACGCGGAGTCGTCCCCGGAGTCGCCGTCACTGCTGCACGCGGACAGGGCGAGCACACCGGCCAGCCCCGCGGCCGCCGCCGCGACCCGCAGCCGCCGCCGCGCTCCCGTGCGACGCGAGAAGATCACCGAAGTCACTGCAAGCCCCCAAGCTGTACCCGCCCGGCGGGCCCGGAGCGGGCCCGCCGACCCTTGCCGGAACGATCGCAGCAAGCTACCAGGGCCGGTCAAGAGGCCCCGGGTGCGCGTCCCCCGGGGCCCTTCACCAGGAGGACTTCCGAACCCCCGGCAGATACCCGGCGTGCGCCTGCTCCCGCAGACTCACCCGGGACAGCCCGAACGCCCGGAAGTAGCCGCGCGGGCGCCCGTCCACCTGGTCGCGGTTGCGGACCCGCGTGGCGCTGGCGTCGCGCGGCTGCCCGCGCAACTCCGCCTGCGCGGCGAGGCGCTCCGCCTCCGTCGACGACGGCCGCCGGATGATCTCCTTCAGTTCGGCCCGCCGGGCGGCGTACCGCGCGACGACCTCCTGCCGCCTGTCGTTCTTCGCGATCTTGCTCTTCTTCGCCATCAGACCTTCACTCCCCGGGCGCGGATCCGGGCGACGGCCGCCTCGACTCCGATCGTGTCGACGGTCTTGACCGCCCTGGCGCTCAGCCGGAGGCGGACGTACCGGCCCTCGCCCGGCAGCCAGTAGCGCTTGGACTGGATGTTCGGGTCGAAGCGGCGGGACGTGCGCCGGTGGGAGTGCGAGATGCGGTTGCCGAAGCCGGGCCGGGCGCCGGTCAGCATGCAGTGCGCGGACATGTGGTGACGTACCTCTCTGACTCAGGTGGTGCAAATGGAATTCATTTTCAGTAGTGTAGCGGCATGGCACGCAACGAACTCCGGCCGGTCATCAAGCTCCGGTCCACCGCCGGAACCGGCTACACCTACGTGACCCGCAAGAACCGCCGCAACGACCCGGACCGCATGATCCTGCGCAAGTTCGATCCGGTCGCCGGCCGCCACGTCGACTTCCGAGAGGAGCGCTGACCATGCGCGAGGGACTCCACCCGGAGTACGGCCCGGTCGTCTTCCGCGACCGCGCCGCGAACTACGCCTTTCTCACCCGCTCGACCCTCGCGGCCGGGGCGGGCGAGAAGACGATCGAGTGGGAGGACGGCCACACCTACCCGGTCGTCGACGTCGAGATCTCCGACGCCAGCCACCCCTTCTACACCGGCACCGCCCGCGTCCTGGACACGGCGGGGCGCGTGGAGCGCTTCGAGCGCCGGTACGGAAAGAAGGGCTGACCCGGTGACTGCCCCTTCAGGTCGCTCCGGTCTCCCCGGCCCTCCCGGTCTCTCCGTCGTGATCGTCGGCGGGCTGCACGCCGACGCGCGCAGGGCCGCCGTGGCACGCCTGCTCGCCGACGTGCCCGGCAGCGTCGCCCTCCATCACGACCTCGCCACGGCCGCGGCCGGCACGGTCGTACGGACCGTCCGGGACGCCACCGGCGTCCTCGACGCGGGGGAGGCGCCGCTGGTCAACGACTGTGCCTGCTGCGCCCTGCGCGAGGACCTGGTCCCGGAGCTGGAGCGGCTCGCCGATGCCGGGCGGACGCCGCTGGCCGTCGTCGAGCTGTGGGACTCCGTCGAGCCCAAGGCGATGGCCGAGGTCGTCACGGCCGGCGGCCTCACCGTCACCGGCGTGCTCACCGCCGTCGACCCGGCCCTGGTCCTGCCGTACCTCGGCAACGGCGACGACCTGGCCGACGGCGGTCTCGCCGCCGCCGCGACCGACCAGCGCACAGTCGCCGACACCTTCGCGCGCCAACTGGAGTACGCCCCCGTCCTCGCGGTCGCCGAGTCCCCCGAGGCCGACGAGGAGGACCGCGAGCTGCTCGCGCAACTGCACCCGACGGCGCGCCAGGTCCCGATCGGCCCGGGCGACCCGGCGGGCACGCCGGCCGACGACGGCCTCACGGTGCCGGCCCCGCGCCGGCGCCCGCTGACGCCGCTGGCCGAGGCGGCCCTGGCCGGCTTCGACGTGGAGGCCGCGGCGGCCGCCCAGCACCCGGCCTGCGCCCTGCTGCCCGCCGAGGCCGACGCGCACGGCGTCTCCACCCTGGTCTGGAGCAGGCGCCGCCCCTTCCACCCCGAGCGGCTCTACGCCGCCCTGGAGGACCTGACCTGCGCGGCGGCCCGCAGCCGGGGCCGGTTCTGGCTCGCCGACAAGCCCGACACGCTGTACCACTGGGACGCGGCGGGCGGAGCCCTGTGCGTGGAGAGCGCGGGGCCCTGGCTGGCCTCCCTGCCGGACGCGGCCTGGGAGATGGTCCCGCCGGTGCGCCGCGCAGCCGCCGCGCTGGACTGGCACCCCGAGCACGGCGACCGCGGTCAGCACCTCGTCTTCACCTCGCCCGGCCTCGACCGGGACGGCCTGGAGCGGCTGCTGGAGTCCTGCCTGCTGACCGACGCCGAGTACGCCGCCGGGCGCGACGCCTGGCAGCGGCTGCCGCACGCCTTCGACACCCTCCTGGAGGTCTGATCCCCGATGCCCCGCAAGCCCGACCGCAAGCTCCCCGCCAAGAACCGCCCCAATCCGCTGGACCAGGCAGGGATCACGTACATCGACTACAAGGACACCGACCTGCTGCGGAAGTTCATCTCCGACCGCGGCAAGATCCGCAGCCGCCGGGTCACGCGGGTGTCGTCGCAGCAGCAGCGGCAGCTGGCCAAGGCGATCAAGAACGCGCGCGAGATGGCGCTGCTGCCGTACGCCTCCCGCTGAGGAACCGGCCCGGGTGAGGTTCCCCACGCTTGACGCGTGGGGGACCTCATGCCTGTGTTCCGGACCTTCAGCTGGTGCACGCCGGGCGGACCGGCAGGGCCGGGTGGCCGACCGCCCGTCCGCCGATGGTGCGAGCCGGACACCGGCCCACAGGACGACGTCCCGGTCCTGCGAGAGGCCCATTTCTCCCTGGCCCCGCAGGTCGCGGTCGTCTTCCGGATGGAGCACGGCCCGTCCTGCCCGGTCCCCGGCCCGCGGGCTGTCAGCTCCCTCTTCTTCCTCGCGGCCCCCGGCCGGCCCCTCGCCCCCGCCGCCGAGTGGATGCTCCGCCTCCACCGGACCTCCGCCGAACCCGCCGACTTCCCCGTCTGCCTCCGGGAACGCGCGAGAAGGCAGCGCCGTCAAACAGAAGGACTCGGTAAAGCGGTCGTCAAAGCTGTAACCGCAGGACCACCCCGCGTGCACGTGCATCTGCTCATGCATCCGCACATGAACAGGGCTATGATCCGGGTCAGTTGACCACTGCATCAATGGCCACATAAGCCAGTGCACCACCGGGGAGCGACCTGTGGACCACGACGTGTACAACGGGATGGCGGCCGCCGGGCTGAACGGTGTGGCCTGGCAGAAGAGCCGGCACAGCAACTCGCAGGGCTCGTGCGTGGAGTTCGCCCGGCTCCCGGGCGGGGACGTGGCCGTACGCAACTCGCGCTTCCCCGACGGTCCCGCGCTGGTCTACACCCGCGCGGAGATCGAGGCGATGCTGCTGGGTGTGAAGGACGGCGAGTTCGACCACCTGGTGGGTGGCTGACGAGGTGACAGACCCCTTACAAACCGGGGGTAATCGGAAATATACGCGCTGTAACGCGCGTAGAACCGCGGCGCCAGGAAGCGCCGCGGTTGCTCATTCGGCGCCGGCTCGCGGCAGCCGGAACAGTGCCCAGACCACCTTGCCGCTGAGCGCGCCCGCGAGCGGGTGCCAGCCCCAGCTGTCGCTGAAGGAGTCGACGAGGAACAGTCCGCGGCCCGACTCGGCCGAGAAGTCGTCGGTCTCCCGTGCGACGGGGCTGTCGTGACTGGGATCGCGCACCGCGCACACCAGTCGCTCGGTCCAGCGCATCAGATGCAGCCGCACCGGTGGCTCCCGGCCCGCGGTGCACGCGGTGTTGGCCGGCAGGCCGTGCCGCAGGGCGTTGGTGACGAGCTCCGAGACCACCAGACAGACGTCGTCGAAGCGATCGCCCATCTCCCACTGGTCGAGGGTCCCGCGAGTGAACCGCCGTGCGTCGCGCACCGCTTCGTAGCGGGCGGGCAGAGCGCAGGAGGCGGCGTCGGACACGGCCGCTGGATCAAGCGGCGGAAGGCCCTGCCGTAACGGCTCGAGCATGGTTGATCCATTCGTCCCCATGCGAGGCACTCCCGAGAATTCGCGGTCGGTGCGATGCGGCGGTGGTGCGGGACCATGGTTTCGGATGCGTTCAGCAGATGCAAGGGCAGATGCACGTGCACGTGACCGGAATGAGCCGTCCCGTACCGCTTGTTGGTCAATTTTTCCGTCATCTTCGTGTCTCTCTCCGGCCGTTCGCATGCCTTCTTCTTGCATTCGCGCGCGAGCGTTCTCCGATGCGATTCCGTTTCCGTAACCGGACGAGTACTGCTCGGAGTGTTTTAGTGGCAGACTTCGGGCCCTGAAGACGTTGGGGAGGCTGGCGAACGTGAGCGCGGGAGAGCCGGGATCGGTGGTGCGGCGCATGCTGCTCGGATCACAACTCAGGCGTCTGCGTGAGGCGCGGGGCATCACGCGCGAGGCGGCGGGCTACTCGATCCGCGCATCCGAGTCGAAGATCAGCCGGATGGAGCTGGGCCGGGTGAGCTTCAAGACCAGGGACGTCGAGGACCTGCTCACGCTGTACGGCATCACGGACGAGCAGGAGCGCGCCTCCCTGCTGTCCCTGGCCAAGGAGGCCAATGTCGCGGGCTGGTGGCACAGCTACTCGGACGTGCTGCCCAGCTGGTTCCCGACCTACGTCGGCCTGGAGGGCGCCGCCTCGCTGATCCGGGCGTACGAGGTGCAGTTCGTGCACGGCCTGCTGCAGACCGAGGCGTACGCGCACGCGGTGGTCCGGCGGGGCATGCAGGGCGCGAGCGAGGCCGACGTCGAACGGCGGGTGGCGCTGCGTCTGGAGCGGCAGAAGTACCTCGTCGACGAGCGGGCTCCCGACTTCCACATCATCCTGGACGAGGCCGCCCTGCGCCGCCCCTACGGCGACCGCGAGGTGATGCGCGGCCAGCTCCAGCACCTCATCGAGATCTCCGAGCGGCCCAATGTGCGGCTCCAGGTCATGCCGTTCAGCCTCGGCGGCCACTCCGGCGAAAGTGGCGCGTTCACGATCCTCAGCTTCCCGGAGTCCGACCTCTCGGATGTCGTCTACCTGGAGCAGCTCACCAGCGCGCTGTACCTCGACAAGGCCGAGGACGTCGCCCAGTACGAGAAGGCACTCAAGGAGCTGCAGAGCGACAGCCCGGGCCCCTCGGAGAGCCGGGACCTTCTCCGAGGGCTTCTCCAGCTTTCCTGAAGAGGCCCTCCAACTCTCCTGAAGTGCTCCTCCAACTCATCTGAAACAGAAGTACGATGACGTGTGATCAGATCGTGAAGGCGCGATCAGAGGTCTGCTTAGGGATCGAGGGATCACATGTCGTCGTCCTACTTCACCGACCTTGCACAGCAGTACATCGACGGTGAATGGCGCCCGGGTACCGGCTCCTGGGACATCATCGACTTCAATCCGTACGACGACGAGAAGCTCGCGTCGATCACCATAGCCACGGCCGACGAGGTCGATCAGGCGTACCAGGCCGCCGCCCGGGCCCAGAAGCAGTGGGCGGCGACCAATCCGTACGCCCGCCGCGCCGTCTTCGAGAAGGCTCTGCGGCTGATCGAGGAGCGCGAGGCGGAGATCTCCGAGGCCATCGTCGCCGAGCTCGGCGGCACCCGTCTGAAGGCCGCCTTCGAGCTGCACCTCGCCAAGGAGTTCCTGCGCGAGGCGGTCCATCTGGCGCTTCGCCCCGAGGGCCGGATCATCCCCTCGCCGGTGGACGGCAAGGAGAACCGCGTCTACCGCGTACCGGTCGGCGTCGTGGGCGTGATCAGCCCCTTCAACTTCCCGTTCCTGCTGTCGCTGAAGTCCGTCGCCCCGGCGCTCGCGCTCGGCAACGCCGTGGTGCTGAAGCCGCACCAGAACACGCCGGTCGTCGGCGGCTCCCTGGTCGCGAAGATCTTCGAGGACGCGGGGCTGCCCGGCGGTCTGCTGAACGTCGTCATCACCGACATCGCGGAGATAGGCGACGCCTTCATCGAGCACCCGGTCCCCAAGGTCATCTCCTTCACCGGCTCCGACGCGGTCGGCCGGCACGTGGCCACCGTCTGCGCCCGGCTGTTCAAGCGCTCGGTCCTCGAACTGGGCGGCAACAGCGCGCTGGTGGTCCTCGACGACGCCGACATCGACTACGCGGTGGACGCGGCCGTCTTCAGCCGGTACGTCCATCAGGGCCAGGTCTGCATGGCCGCCAACCGCGTCCTGGTCGACCGGTCGGTCGCGGACGAGTTCACCGAGAAGTTCGTCGCCAAGGTGAAGACCCTCAAGGCGGGCGACCCGCGCGACCCGGAGACCGTCATCGGCCCGGTCATCAACTCCTCGCAGGCGGACGCCGTCTCCGGCGTGGTCGAGCAGGCCCTCGCCGAGGGCGCCACGGCCCTGGTGCGCGGCGGGCGGACGGACAACCTCGTCGAGCCGTCGGTGCTGACGGACGTCCCCGCCGACTCGGCGCTGCTGCGGCAGGAGGTCTTCGGCCCGGTCGCGTTCCTCGTCCCGTTCGACGGCGAGGAGGAGGCCGTACGCCTCGTCAACGACACGCCGTACGGTCTGAGCGGTGCCGTCCACACCGGGAACGTCGAGCGGGGCGTCGCGTTCGCCAAGCAGATCGACACGGGCATGTTCCATGTGAACGACGGCACCGTCCACGACGAGCCCATCGTCCCCTTCGGTGGCGAGAAGCACTCGGGCATCGGCCGGCTCAACGGCGACACGATGCTTGACTCCTTCACCACGACCAAGTGGATCTCGGTGCAGCACGGCCGCAGCGGGTTCCCCTTCTAGAACACCTCCGCAGGTCACGGCAGAGCGTCTCGAGACTCACTCGAGACGCGGTCGAAGGCAGGTGGCCGATGTCCGGATTTCGTTGCGTGAGGCGGGTCCGGCCCAGCATGCTCTTACCGCGTCCGTCGGGCTGCCAAAAGCAGTCAGCGCAGCGCAACTCCCCCTCGAACCACGTGATTTGAGGGGAAGTGCCAGTTGATACTCAAATTGGAGTATCCGGTGGTACGTTGTGCCCACCGACGGACGGAGTGAGTGCATGCACGAACAGGACGAGGTCCTCGACAGCCCGACCGGCTGGGTCGCCACGCATGTGCGTCGATACGTGGCCAGCGAGGGTTCGAACGGGCACATCTGGTACGGAAAGCCGACGCTGCTGCTGACCACACGGGGCCGCAGCTCCGGGGCGCTGCGGCGGACCGGACTGATCTACGGGGAGGATCAGGGCAACTACGTCGTCGTCGGGTCCAACGGCGGATCCGACCACCATCCTCACTGGTACCTCAACCTGCTGGCGGAGCCGCGGGTGCGGGTGCAGGTGGCCGCGGACACGTTCGAGGCGGTCGCCAGGGAAGCGGAAGAGGGGGAACGGGATCGCCTCTGGGAGGCGATGACCGTGATTTTTCCGCAGTACAAGAGCTACCGGAAGAAGACCGACCGGAAGATCCCCGTCATCGTGCTGGAGCCGCAGGGGCCCGCACAGGATTGACGGGTGTCCGACGCCTGAAGGTGAGGCGGCGGCTACGGCGATGCTCGGGGGAGTGCGCGTCGGTCGGGGGCCCGGTCGAACCGGGTCCCGCGCGCGGACGGCAGGGGGCCGTGCCGTGAGGGGGGACGCGTCATCGCGCCGTTCCACCCACTCGTTTCTCATCGAAGGGTTGGGTGTGTGTCATGGGCGGATTCAGTCGCCGGGGATTTCTGAGAACCACAGGGGCGGGTGCCGCGGCGGTCGCCACCACGGGGGCCGTCGCGGCACCGGCCGAGGCCGCGCGGGCCAGGGCCAACGTGTGCGTACCGGAGGCGCCGGTCACCACGGTCGCCGCCGCCGACCCCCGGTACGGCGAACTGGTCGCCAGGGGATTCAACGCCCGCTTCGTCGGGTCGCCGGACCTCGTGCACGTGGTCCACACGCCGAAGCAGATCGACCAGGTCGTCACGGACGCGGTGGCGGCCGGGAAGCGGATCGCGGTCCGCAGCGGCGGGCACTGCTTCGAGAACTTCGCCGACCACCGCGACGTGCGTGTGCTCATCGACACCTCGCCCATGCGCTCGGTCTACTTCGACAAGGAGCACCGGGCGTTCGCCGTGCAGCCCGCCGCCACCCTGGGCGAGGTCTACCGCACGCTGTTCTACGACTACGGCGTGACCCTGCCCGCCGGGGTCTGCCCCCAGGTGGGTGCCGGCGGGCATGTCGCCGGTGGCGGCTACGGGCCGCTGACCCGACGCGACGGCACGGTCGTCGACCATCTGTACGGCGTCGAGGTCGTGGTGGTGGACGCCAACGGCAAGGCACGCACCCTCACCGCCACCCGTGAACGGGACGATCCCCACCACGATCTCTGGTGGGCGCACACCGGGGGCGGCGGCGGCAACTTCGGCATCGTCACCCGCTATCTGTTCCGTACCCCCGGGGCCTCGGGCGACGACCCCTCGGGCCTGCTGCCCAAGCCGCCCACCCGGCTCCGCTCCACCTTTGTGACCTGGTCGTGGGCCGATCTCGACCTGGCCAAGTTCACCAAGCTCGTCACCAACTTCAGTCGGTGGTACGAGCAGAACCATGCCGACGCCCGGTACGGCAGCCTCTACAGCACCCTGCACCTCAACACCCACGCGATCGGCTCGATCTCCCTGGACATCCGCTTCGACGGCGGCCGCGCCGACGCCGCCGAGCTGATCGAGCGGTACGTCAACGCCGTCAACGCGGGGACCGGGCTGGAGCCGGCCATCGAGCACACCGAGGACCTCTGGCTCCAGGCCACCCTCGGGGCGCGCTTCGACACCGGCGGCTACGACCGGCACAAGTCGAAGAGCGCCTACCTCAGGCGGACCTGGACGCCCGAGCGCATCAAGACCGTGCACAAGCACCTGACCGACCCCGCGTTCGAGGGCTGGGGCGCTGTCGACCTCTACTCGTACGGGGGGAAGGTCAACACCGTGGCGCCCGGTGCCACGGCGGTGCCCCAGCGGGACTCGATCCTCAAGGCGTGGTTCTCCGCCACCTGGATGGATCCGGCCCTCGACGACGTGCACCTGAACTGGATCCGCGAGCTGTACCGGGACGTGTTCCGCGACACCGGCGGCGTCCCCGTGCCGAACGACGAGCACGACGGCTGCTACATCAACTATCCCGACACCGATCTGGCCGATCCGCGCTGGAACACCTCGGACGTGCCCTGGCACACCCTCTACTACAAGGACGGATACCGCCGCCTCCAGAAGGTCAAGGCGAAGTACGACCCCCGCGGCGTCTTCCAGCACCCGCTCTCCGTCCGGCTTCCCTGATCCCCGGCTGAAAGGAAACGGTCACCGTGCGACCCGGCCGAGCCGTCGGTACACACATCACCCTGGGAGGCGACCTCACCGTGGGCCGGCTCGGCTTCGGGGCGCTCCGGCTCACGGGCCCCCACCACTGGGGCCCGCCCGCCCGGCCGGACAAGGCCGCCGAGGTGGCACGGTGCGCGGTGGAGCTCGGCGCGACGTTCATCGACACCGCCGACGTCTACGGGCTCGGGGCCAACGAGGAACTGCTCGCGTCGGCGCTCCACCCCTATGCGCCGGGTCTGGTCGTCTCCACCAAGGCGGGTGAGGTCCGGCCCAGCCCCCACCAGTGGCGGGTGCTGGGCCGCCCCGACTACCTCCGCCAGCAAGCGGAGTTGAGCCTGCGCCGACTACGCCTTGAGCGCATCGAGCTCTTCCAGCTGCACCGGGTCGACCCCCAAGTGCCGCTTGAGGACCAGGTCGGGGCGCTGAAGCAGCTCCAGGACGAGGGGAAGATCCGCCACATCGGGCTCTCCGAGGTGACGGTGGAGCAGATCGAGCAGGCCCGGGGCGTGGCACGCGTCGTGAGCGTGCAGAACAAGTACAACCTCTACGACCGGCGTTACGAGAAGGAGCTGGACCACTGCGAGCGGGAGGGCATCGCCTTCATCGCCTGGAAGCCGCTCGCCGGCACGGCCCGGCCGGCCCCCGACAGTGCGCTCGCCCGGGTGGCCGCGCAGACGGGTGCGACGACAACACAGGTGGCACTCGCCTGGCTCCTGCACCGCTCCCCGACCCTGCTCCCCATCCCGGGCACGGCCTCCCTCTCCCACCTGCGGTCCAACATGGCAGCGGCGGACATCGCCCTCGACGACGAGCAGCTGAACCTGCTCGACGAGGGGTGAGAAGCCGGGGAGTGGCCGGGCCGGGGGCATCGTCCCCGGCCCGGCCCGCGTCCCCGGGGCGGTCAGACGTTCAGTTCGCTCGCCACCGCCATCACGTACTCGCCGTATCCCGACCGGGACAGTTTCGCCCCGAGTCGGTGGCAGGCGTCGGCGTCGATGAAGCCCATGCGGAGGGCGACTTCCTCCAGGCAGGCGATCCGTACGCCCTGCCGGTCCTCCAGGGTCTGGACGTACTGGCCGGCCTGGAGCAGCGACTGCGGAGTGCCGGCGTCGAGCCAGGCGAATCCCCGGCCGAACGTGACGAGTTTCGCCCGGCCCTGTTCCAGATAGATCCGGTTGACGTCGGTGATTTCCAGTTCGCCGCGTGCCGACGGGCGTATTCCGCGAGCGATCTCCACGACGTCGTTGTCGTAGAGATAGAGCCCGGTGATGGCGAGATTCGATCGGGGTTTTTCGGGCTTCTCCTCCAGGGAGACGAGCCGGCCTGATTCGTCGACCTCGCCCACGCCGTAGCGCTCGGGATCGGTGACCGGATATCCGAAGAGGACACAGCCGTCGATGTCCCGGGAGTGCACGTCCAGGAGATCGTAGAAACCGTTTCCGTGGAAGATGTTGTCACCGAGGACGAGGGCGACCGAGTCGTCGCCGATGTGGTCGGCCCCGGTGATGAAGGCCTGCGCGAGTCCGTTGGGAACGGGCTGCTCGGCGTAGGTGAGGGAGATCCCCAGGTGGCTGCCGTCGCCCAGCAGTTGGCGCAGCTGAGGGATGTCGCCGGGCAGGGCGATGATGAGGATGTCCCGGACGTCGGCCAGCATCAGTGCCGACAGAGGGTAGTAGATCAACGGCTTGTCGTTGACGGGAAGCAACTGCTTCGAAACAGCCAGGGTGATCGGGTGTAAACGGCTGCCATAGCCGCCTGCCAGCACAATTCCTTTCACTGGCTCCTCCTTAGTCTGGGCATTCTCTGCGACAGTAGGCCGGAAGTCTCCCGGCCGACAACAATCGCCCCGCCGATATCGACCGCGATACGAGGTGAGGGCGCCACGGTCACCTTCTGTTCAAGTCCGCTCGATCGGTTCTCGAGTCTGTTCCTTCTGAATCTGCATAGGGTGAACTTCGTGGCCGTTGTTGATCCTGACGGTCCCGAAGGAGCGAGAGGTAGCGACCGCAAGGGGAGGAAGAACTGTCGTGGCGGCACTGACGAGCGAGAAACTCTTTGCCATCCTGCGTGAGTGCGCGGGGGAAGAGGAGTCCGTAACTGGCGCGGAAAACGCAGTTGACATGGAATTCACCGACCTCGGGTACGACTCGCTGGCCCTCCTGGAGACCGCGGCCCGAGTCTCGCGCGAGTACGACGTGGAGATCCCCGAAGAGGATCTTTCCGAAGTGACGACCCCCGCCGGGTTTCTGTCCGTGGTCAACAGCCTGTTGAAGGTGGCTTGATTCGTTCGGCGGCACCCGCGGAACCCGGGCCGACTGTTGATTGCGCAATCGGTTTTGTTGCTCTCGCAACGAAAATCCTGGCGCTGACAGCGCTTTCCTTTCTGGCGAAATTCTGTTCTCCCTGTGGGGAACTTGTGAACCGCCGGAGGCGTTGACGGTCGGTAGACCAGTAGCTTTTCTGCGATCTATGGGGGAACGTCGTGAAGCTAGGAGTTTTAGGCCCACTTTCTGTGCAGGTCGAGGGCGATCTGCACACTCCGAGCGCACCGAAGATGAGAAGCGTTCTGGCCACACTGCTGGTGCACGCCGACCAGGTGGTACCCGTGTCGTCACTGATACGCGAACTCTGGGACGAGGAGCCTCCGGTCAGCTGCCTGACCACGCTGCAGACCTACATCCTCAACCTGCGCAAGTTGCTGGCGTCCGCGACGGGAATGACCGCCCGTCAGGTCGCCTCCGAGATCCTCGTGACCCGGTCCGGTGGCTATCTCTTCCGCACCACCCAGGGGGATCTGGACGTCCACCGGTTCCACCAGCTCGTGTCCGACGGACGCCGGGCGCTGTCGTCGGGGGACGACAGCACCGCGCTGTCCACCCTCTCCAGCGCGCTGCAACTGTGGCGCGGACCCGCGCTCGTGGACGTCGTCGCCGGCCGGATCCTCGAAGGGCGGCGCCAGCAGTTCGAGGAGTCCCGGCTGGTCGTCCTGGAGTACCTCGTCGACACCCAGCTGCGGCTCGGCATGTACCGCGAGGTGCTCACCGAACTCGCGGCGCTGACGGCCGACAACCCGTACCACGAGGGCCTGCACGCCCAGTACATGCGGGCTCTCTACCTCAACGGCCGGCGGGCGCAGGCCCTGGAGCTCTTCCAGCGCCTGCGGGTCAACCTGGTCAACCATCTCGGCCTCGAACCCGGTCCGATGGCCCAGGAGCTGCACCGTTCCATCCTCAACGCGGAGTCGATCGACGCGCAGGGCAACCTCCGCAGGCCCACCGGGGACATCGTGCGGATGTCGTCCTCCGGCGCGGTGCGCGTCTACTGACGCCACGTGGAGCCCTGTCCGAGGGGGGACCGGGCTCCACGTGCTCCGTGGCGGGCGCTCAGTTCGCGATCGACGCGCTGACGAACCTGACCGGGGTGGGCAGATGCAGCGGGCCCTCGCCCCGCAGCCGGTCCAGCTCGGTGGTCAGACGGTGGCGCAGTTGCCGGTTCTCGTACTCCGGGAGGTGCTGCCAGAGCAAGCGCATTCCCTGCGTGTGGGACCAGTCGACCCACGTTTCGCCGTCCGGCGCGCGCAGATCGATGTGCTCGTCGGCGATCTCCACGTCCTCGAATCCGGCGCGGACCATCGCCCGGGTCAGATCGCCGGTGTCCTGAAGCCAACTGTTGAACCGTCGCTTCAGCGCGTCCGGCCGCCAGTCGGCCGGCAGGTTGCGCAGCAGGCGCTCGGGGATCAGATCCGTGAACACGGGCGGCAGGAAGGGGAAGGTGTCCTCCGTGAAGACCGGGCTGGTGAAGGCGATCCGGCCACCCGGCCGCAGCAGGGCCGCGTACCGGGGGAGCGCGGCCGGCGCGTCGGGCAGGAAGATCAGGCTGTAGCTGCCGGTCACCACGTCGAAGGAGGCGGCCGGAAAGTCCGGGTGCTCGCCGTCCATGACCCGGACCTCCACCTGCCGGGCGCCGAGCACGACGGCCTGCCGGCGGGCCTCCTCCACCATGGCCGGCGCGATGTCGATGCCGAGCACATGGCCGGACGTGCCCACCTTCTCCGCCGCCACGAACAGCGAAGCGCCCCGCCCGCATCCCACGTCGAGAACACGCTGCCCCGGCTGCGGATCGGCCCTTTCCACAAGTCGTCGGCCCATCGGTGTGAAGAACTCGACGCCCAACTGGTCATAAGTCGCCGCGGCATTGTTGAACGCCTCGGTGACCGTCGATTTGTACTTCGTCTTGTCCATGGGTCCTCCGGGTGACGAAAGCCGACCCGACCACCCTGACCCGTCCCTCTGAAATGTGGGTCGGAAGGCGCTCGGTGGCCGCTCGAAACCGGCTTGTCAACGGGTCGAGCCGGTGCGGAAAAGGATTGTTGCGAAGAGGCGCGGAAGCCAGGATGAACTCATCGACGACCGACAAGGAGTGCCGACCGTGAGCGATCGCATCGACATTGTTCGCCGCATGGTGAACAGCTACAACACCGGAAAGACGGACGACGTCGCCGAGTTCATCCACGAGGAGTACCTCAATCCCGGCGCCCTGGAACACATGCCGGAACTGCGTGGTCCCGAGGCGTTCGCACTCGCGGTGAAGTGGTTGAAGCTCACTTTCTCCGAGGACGCCCATCTGGAGGAGATCGGCTACGAGGAGAATGGCAGCTGGGTGCGGGCGAAACTCGCCCTGTACGGACGTCAGGTGGGCGAACTCGTAGGAATGCCCGCCACCGGGCGCAAGTTCTCCGGCGAACAGATTCACCTCATCCGGATCGTCGACGGAAAGATCCGCGACCACCGCGACTGGCCCGACTATCTCGGCACCTACCGCCAGCTCGGCGAGCCCTGGCCCACCGAGGAGGGCTGGCGCCCCTGAGGGTCCCTTCGAAAGGACCCCTGAGCAGCGCCTTAGTTCCGGCACACCGACGCCCAAGGGAAGGAACACGGTGAGCTCTTCCGCACCCGGGGAACCCCCGGAACCGACCGACCAGGACCTCGACGTACTCCTGAAGAACCTCGGCAACCTGGTGACCCCGATGGCCCTGAGGGTCGCCGCGACGCTCCGCCTGGTCGATCACCTCCTGGCCGGGTCCGACACCCTCGCCGGCCTCGCCGACCGTACGGGCACCCACCCCCAGGCGCTCTCCCGCCTGGTCAGGCACCTGACCGTCGTCGGCGTCCTGGAGTGCGGCGAGAAGCCGGACCAGCCGCTGCGCCCGACCCGGCTCGGGATGCTCCTCGCCGACGGCCACCCGGCCCAGCAGCGGGCCTGGCTGGACCTCAACGGGGCCGTCTCCCACGCCGACCTGGCCTTCACCGGGCTCCTCGACGTGATCCGCACCGGCCGCCCCGCCTACGCCGGGCGGTACGGGCGGCCCTTCTGGGAGGACCTCTCGGCGGACGTGACGCTGGCCGACTCCTTCGACGCGCTCATGTCCTGCGACGAGGACCTGGCCTACGAGGCCCCGGCCGAGGCGTACGACTGGTCGGCGGTCCGGCACGTCCTCGACGTGGGCGGCGGCAACGGCGGCATGCTCGCGGCGATCGCCCAGCGGGCCCCGCACCTGCGGGGCACCCTGGTCGAACTGGCGGGTCCCGCCGAGCGCGCCCGGCGCAGGTTCGCGGACGCCGGTCTGGCCGACCGGGTCACGGTGGCGGAGGGCGACTTCTTCAAGCCGCTGCCCGTCACCGCCGATGTCGTCCTGCTGTCGTTCGTCCTGCTCAACTGGTCCGACGAGGACGCGCTGACGATCCTGCGCGGCTGCGTCAGGGCGCTGGAACCGGGCGGGAAGCTCCTGGTCCTCGACCGTGCCGACGTCGAGGGCGACGGCGCCGACCGGTTCTTCAGCACGCTGCTCGACCTGCGGATGCTGACGTTCATGGGCGGCCGGGTGCGCACCCGGGACGAGGTCGTGGCCCTGGCCGCGTCGGCCGGTCTCGCCCTGGCCTCGGAGCGCACGAGCGGCTCCACGACCCTCCCGTTCGACTTCTCGATCCTCGAGTTCACGGCCGTCTCCGAGGAAGCGGCCCCGGCCCTCCCAGCACAGGAGTAGACACATGTCCGAACGCATCGTGCCGAGCGGGGACGTCGAGCTGTGGAGCGACGACTTCGGTGACCCCGCCGACCCGGCGCTGCTGCTCGTCATGGGCGGCAACCTCTCCGCCCTCGGCTGGCCCGACGAGTTCGCCCGGCGGCTCGCCGACGGCGGCCTCCACGTCATCCGCTACGACCACCGCGACACCGGCCGCTCCACCACCCGCGACTTCGCCGAGCACCCCTACGGCTTCGGCGAACTGGCCGCCGACGCGGTCGCCGTCCTCGACGGCTGGGGCGTCGACCGGGCCCATGTCGTCGGCCTGTCGATGGGGGCGACCATCACCCAGGTCATCGCGCTCGACCACCACGACCGGCTGAGCAGCCTGACCATGATGCTCGGCGGCGGGCTCGACATCGACTTCGACGCCAACATCGAGCGCGTGATGCGCGGCGAACCCACGCTGGACGGCCTGCCCGGGCCCCAGCAGCCGTTCCTTGACGCGCTCGCCCTGATGAACCAGCCGGCCGAGGGACGGGCCGCCGAGGTGGCCAAGCGCGTGAGCAAGTGGCGCATCCTCTCCGGCACGGGCGTGCCGTTCGACGACGCCGAGTACGCGCGGTGGGAGGAACGGTCGATCGACCACGCGGGCGGCGCCCTCGCCGAGCCGTACGCGCACTACTCGCTGACCCTGCCGCCGCCGGCCCGGGCCGCCGAGCTGCGCGACGTCACCGTGCCGACCCTGGTCATCCAGGCCGAGCACGACCCGATCGCCCCCGCGCCGCACGGCAAGCACCTCGCCGGGCTCATCCCCACCGCCCGCCTCGCGGAGATCCCGGGCATGGGGCACGCCCTGCCCTCCTCGGTCCACGGGCCGCTCGCCGAGGTCATCCTCGCCCACACCCACTCGGCGGCCTGACCGTGGCGGACGAGCAGCGCGCGGGAGAGACCATGTACGGGGCGGACCTCGCCCGGGTCTACGACCTGGTGCACCGGGAGCGCGGCAAGGACTACCGGGCCGAGACCGAGGCGGTCGCCGCCGCGGCCCGGCGGAGCAGGCCGGGCGCCGGACGGCTGCTCGACGTCGCCTGCGGCACCGGAGGCCATCTGCGGCACTTCGCCGACCTCTTCGCCCACGTCGAGGGAGTGGAGCTGTCGGAGCCGATGGCCGAGGAGGCCCGGTCGGCGCTGCCCGGGGTGAGCGTGCACGCGGGCGACATGCGCGACTTCCGCCTCGGCACCACCTTCGACGTCGTGACCTGCATGTTCGGCTCCGTCGGCTATATGACATCGGTCGCCGAACTCGGCCGGGCCCTGAAGATGTTCGCCCGGCATCTGGAGCCGGGCGGGGTGGCCGTGGTCGACCCGTGGTGGTTCTACGAGACGTTCGCCGACGGCCATGTCTCCGCCGACATCGTGACCGTCGACGGCGTCACCGTCTCCCGGGTCTCGCACTCCGCCCGCCGGGGCCGTACCTCGCACATGGACGTGCACTTCGTGGTCGCCGAACCCGGCGCCGGAGCCCAGCACTTCGTCGACACCCACATCATCTCCCTGTTCAGCCGCGCCGAGTACGAACAGGCCTTCCGGGAGGCCGGCTTCGCGGTCGAGTACCTGCCCGAGGCGCCGTCGGGCCGCGGCCTGTTCGTCGGTGTCCGGGCGTGAACCAAGCGACGGGAACGCGCAAGAAACGACGAGAGAGGAACGACATGAACGACCACGAGGTCGATGTTCTGGTGGTGGGTGCGGGCCTCGGCGGCCTGTCGACGGCGATGTTCCTCGCCCGGCAGGGCGTCCGCGTGCTCGTGGTGGAGCGCAGGCCGGGCCTCTCGCCCTATCCGCGGGCCGCCGGGCAGAACCCGCGCACCATGGAGCTGCTGCGCATCGGGGGCGTCGCCGACGAGGTGGTCCGGGCCGACGACATCCGCGGCACCCAGGGCGACTTCGTCATCCGGCTCGCCCAGAGCGTGCGGGGCGAGATCCTGCGGACCGTCTCGGAGAGCTTCGACGACATGGTGGCCGCCACCGAGCCGTGCACGCCGGCCGGCTGGGCGATGCTGTCCCAGGACAAGCTGGAGCCGATCCTGCTCGCGCAGGCGCGGAAGCACGGCGGCGACATCCGCTTCGACACCCGGCTGCTCTCCTTCAGCCAGGACGACGACGGCGTCACGGCCCGGCTGATGGGGCCGGACGGCGAGTACGACCTGCGCGCCGGGTACCTAGTGGGCGCCGACGGCAACCGCAGCCTGGTGCGGGAGTCGCTGGGCATCGAACGGTACGGGCACGGCACGCTGACCCACATGGTCGGGGTCATCTTCGACGCGGACCTCTCCGGGATCATGGAGCCGGGCACGACCGGCTGGTACTACCTCCACCACCCGGAGTTCACGGGCACGTTCGGGCCTACGGACCGGCCCGACCGGCACACCCTCTTCGTCGAGTACGACCCCGACAAGGGCGAGAGCCCGGAGGACTTCACACCGGAGCGCTGCGTCGAACTCATCGGCCTCGCCCTGGACGCCCCCGAGGTGCAGCCCGAGCTGGTCGACATCCAGGGCTGGGAGATGGCGGCCCGGATCGCCGAACGCTGGCGCGAGGGGCGGGTGTTCCTGGTCGGTGACGCGGCGAAGGTCACCCCGCCGACCGGGGGCATGAGCGGCAACGCGGCCGTCGCCGACGGGTTCGACCTGGCCTGGAAGCTGGCGGCGGTGCTGCAGGGGCAGGCCGGGGCGGGACTCCTCGGTACGTACGAGGACGAGCGCAAGGTCGCCGCCGAGCT
This sequence comes from Streptomyces sp. NPDC055506, assembly GCF_053643595.1. Classification (NCBI taxonomy): domain Bacteria; kingdom Bacillati; phylum Actinomycetota; class Actinomycetes; order Kitasatosporales; family Streptomycetaceae; genus Streptomyces; species Streptomyces sp. NPDC055506. The sequence continues at coordinate 38,282 of NZ_JBSHKH010000062.1, forward strand.
GGTCGTGGCAGAGGCGCTGGCGATCTACGCGCAGCGGATGGCGCCGCACATGGCTGATGTGTGGGACAAGTCGGTGGGGTACCCCGAGACGCTGCTCGGGTTCCGCTACCGGTCCTCGGCGGTGCTGGCCACGGACGACGATCCGGCGCGGGTGGAGAACCCGTTGACGCCGAGCGGGCGTCCCGGCTTCCGTGGGCCGCATGTGCTGGTGTCGCGGCATGGGGAGCGGCTCTCGACGGTTGATCTGTTCGGTGACGGGTGGACGTTGCTGGTGGGGGAGCTGGGGGCGGGCTGGGTCGCGGCGGCGGAGGCGGTCGCGGTGGAGCTGGGGGTGCCGGTGAGGGCGTACCGGGTGGGGGCCGGGCTGACCGACTCCGAGAACGTGGTGTCCGAGCGGTATGGCATCGGGAAGGCGGGGGCGAGTCTGGTGCGGCCGGACGGGATTGTGGCTTGGCGTACGGATGAGGCGGCGGCTTCTGCGGGGCAGACGCTTGAAGGGGTTCTGCGCAGGGTTCTTGACCGCTGAAGGCATGGCTTCGCGCCCCGCCGGAGGAATTGGCGGGGCGCGGTGTCGTTGGCGGCTGCGGGTGGGTGGGGGTTGTTCGCGCCCACGCGGCGGAGCCGCACATCGACGCAGCCCCGCGCCCCTAAAAGCACAAGCAGGGCGTCAGCCCAAGCCGGATTCCTGCGTCACGACGTCATGTGGGCGGGACTTCGGGTCGCCTATGAGACGGGCCGCTCGGCGGACTCGGTCGAGGAGCAGGGCCTGGCGTTGGATCGCTGAGGTGTCGGCCAAGGGGCCGGTGTTCGTGAGGGCCGCTCGGACGAAGGCGTCCATCGCGTTGAAGACCTGGTTGTCCTCGGGCAGTGAGCGCTCCGTCGTCACGTCCTGCTGCTCGATCCTGACCACCGGCCTGAGCTGCTCGGGCGGCGTGAACGCGCGCCGGACGCTCACCCGGCCCCGGTTGCCCCACAGCGCGTAGGTCGACCGGTAGGAGTGCTCGAAGCCGAAGTCCAGCTGGGCCGTCACCCCCCGGTCGTCGCTCAGCAGCACACTGCCCGCCACATCGGCCCCGGTCGCCTCGTCGACGCGCAGACACGCCCCGAGGACGTCGAGTTCCCCGGTGAGGTACAGCTGGGCCGCCCGCAGGGGGTAGACCCCGACGTCGAGCAGCGCGCCCCCGCCCAGGGCCGGCTGGTACCGGAACGAGTCCGGCGCCAGCGGCGGCACCGCGAACGAGCCCGAGAAGAGGCGCAGTTCCCCCACGGACTCGTCGAGCATCGCGCGTACCGCCGCGTGCTGGGAATGGTGCAGGAACATGAAGTTCTCGGCGAGCACGAGTCCGAGTTCCGCAGCGGTCGACATCAGCTCGAGAGTTTTCTCGTACGTGTCCGACATCGGTTTCTCGACCAGCACGTGCTTTCCCGAACGCAAAGCCCGCAGCGCCCACTCGTGATGCATGCCGGGCGGCAGCGGAATATAGACGGCGTCAAGGTCGTCCCGCTCGACGAGTGCCTCGTAATCGCCCACGCCACGGCAGCCGAAAACGGCCCCCACCCGCTCGGCCCGGTCCTTGTCCCGGCTGGCCACAGCCACGAGGTCGACGTGGTCATGCGCGGCGAGCACGGGCATGATCCGGCGTATCGCGATGTTCGCCGTTCCGATCACGCCCATTCGGAGCGCCCGTTGCTGACGGTGCTCTGGCATAGGGATCCTCATCACCTTGCGGGAGTCCAGTGGGTTCCCCACCGTACGACCGGGAGATCAAGCACTGCTTGAGGAACGGTGGATACGGAAAACGGCAGTTCGAGTGTTCTTCTAATACGGCCCCGTACCTTGCCGAGGTAATCGGATGACGGAGGTGGCGGGGTGACGGCGGCGACGAATGCCCTGGGGCGCGAACTGCAACTCGTCCACGCGGCACAGTGGCTCTACGCGATCAACGCGGAGCCGTTCGTACCGGGGGCGGGTGACCCGTACGCCCGGCTGGTACGGGGATTCGAGATCGGCGAGGACGGCACGGACGGGACGGACGACGCGGGCGGGACCCTCGCGGCGATCGCGGAGCGGGGGCCGGTGTGGCGCAGCCGGCTCGACACCTGGGTCGTCACCGGCCCCGAGGCGCTGCGGGAGCTGTCCGCCGGCGCGGAACCGGCGGTGTCCGCGGCGGTGCCGCAGGCGGAGGCATGGCTGCCCGAACCGGAGCGGCAGCGCACGACGGAACTCGCCCGGGACCTGGCGCGGCGGGGCGGGACGAGGGCCGTGGGGAAGCGGGCCGGAGCACTGCGGGAGCTGGCCGGACAGGCCGCGGCCCGGCTCGGACCGGGCCCGGTCGACCTGGTGGCGGACTTCGCCGAACCGCTGATCGCGGCCGGGTTCGCCGTGCTCCTGGACGTCCCCGAGGAGCGGCGCGCGGCGTTCGCCGCCGATCTCGCCGCGGCGGCCCCGGCCGTGGACGCGCTGCTCTGCCCGCAGACGCAGGACACGACGCGGCGGCTGGCGGCGGGCGTACGCGGACTGCGGGAACTCTTCGCCGGGCGCGCTCACGCGGAGGCGGACCTGGTGCTCGCGGTGGCCGGGGCCCGGGCCGCGGCGGACCTGCTCGGCGACGCGCTGCGCAGGCTCCTCGACCGGCCCGGTGAGTGGGAGCCGCTGCGCTCGGACCCCGCGCACGCGGCCCGGCTGGTCGAGGAGGCCCTGCGCCACCGGCCGCCGTGGCGGGCCTGCCCCTTGGTGGCCCTTGCCCCGACGGAGGTGGCCGGCACCCGAATCGAGGCGGGCGACATCGTCACCGCCATCACGACCACGACCGCCGTACCCTCCGGGATCGCCGGGGCCGCCGGGACCAGCGGCACGGCCGGGATCGGCGGGACCCCCGGCGTCACCGAAGTCGGCGGGGTTTCCGGCGTCACGGGGGCCGCCGGGGTCGCGGGCACCATCGAAGTCGGCGGGGTTTCCGGCGTCACGGGGGCCGCAGGGGCCACCGGCACCACAAGGACCGCTGATCCCGCCGGCACCACCGGCGCCCCCACCCCCACCCCCCTTCCCGTGGCCGCCTGCGCCGCCCTGCTCCCGGCCGCGCGGGCGCTCGCCGGGCACGCGCTGGTGGCGCTGGCCGCGCGGGTCCCGCTGCCGCGGCCGGACGGCGAGCCGGTGCGTGTGCGCCGGGCGCCCCTGACCCGGCGCCTGGTCAGGCTGCCGGCCCGACTCGGCGAGGAGGAGACGCGATGAGGGTTCTGTTCACCTCACTGGCCCACCACACCCACTACTACCCGCTCGTACCGCTCGCGTGGGCGCTGCGCACCGCCGGCCACGAGGTGCGGATCGCCAGCCAGCCCGAGCTGACCGACGTCATCACCGGTACGGGACTGACCGCCGTCCCCGTGGAGTGGTCGCTCGGCGCCCTGGAGGACCTCGGGCTGCTCGGAAAGCTCCACGACGAGGCCTCGGCCCATGTCCAGGGCTTCGACTACGCCGCCCGGGGCGAACACCCCTGGGACTATGAGCAGTTGCTGGCACTGGAGAACATCATGGTGCCCACGCTCTACGGCGCCCTCAACAACGACACCATGGTCGACGCCCTCGTGGACTTCGCCCGCTCCTGGCAGCCCGACCTCGTCGTCTGGGAGACCTTCACCCTCGCCGGGGCCATCGCGGCCCGGGTGACGGGCGCGGCGCACTGCCGGCTGGTCTCGGGCCCCGACATCAGCGTGCGGGCCCGCAAGGAGTTCTTGCGGCTGGCCGCCGAGCAGGAGCCGGAGCACCGCGAGGACCCCACCGCGGAGTGGCTGGAGCGCACGCTGCGGCGGCTGGGATGCGACGCCGGGTTCGACGAGGACATGGTCACCGGGCAGTGGACGGTCAACACCACACCGCCCAGCACCCAGCTCGACCTCAAGCTGCCGACCGTGCGGGTGCGTCACGTGCCGTACAACGGCCCCGCGGTGGTGCCGGACTGGCTGCGGGCCGACCCCGGGCGCAGCCGTGTCTGTGTGACGCTCGGCTCCTCGGCCTCAGACGTCGGCGTCGACATGGCCGAGCTCCTGGCCCATCTCGCGGAGCTGGACGCGGAGATCGTCGCGACCGTCGACGAGGCGACCCGCGAGGCCGCCCAGGACCTGCCGGACAATGTGCGCCTGGTCGACTTCGTCCCGCTCAACGACCTGCTGCCCACGTGCGACGCGATCGTGCACCACGGCGGTGTCGGCACCAAGGCGACGGCCGAACTGCACGCCGTTCCCCAGCTGATCCTGGCCTTCGGCTGGGACACCGAGGTCATGGGGCGCGGACTCGAGGACATCGGCGCCGGCCTGTGCGTGCCGAGCGGCGACCTGCTTCCGGACGTCCTGCGCAAGCAGGTCCAGCGGCTGGTCAGTGAGCCGTCGTTCGCGCAGGGCGCCCGTCGGCTCCAGGAGGAACTGCTCGCCGTGCCCAGCCCCAACGAGGTCGTTCCGGTGCTGGAACGCCTGGTCGCCGAGCACGGCACGAACGGCTCAGTCCACGACCGAGGGTGAGGGATCCAGACGTGACGGACACCAAGGCGCTGGTGCTGGAACTGGCGCGCAAGTACCACAAGGAACAGGAACCGCGCGGGTTCGAACCCGGGGTCACGCCGATCCTGTCCTCGGGTGCGGTCCTCGACGAGGAGGACCGGAACGCCCTGGTCGAGGCGGCGCTGGAGATGCGGATCGCCGCCGGGGTGCGCACCCGGAAGTTCGAGAGCGAGTTCGCCCGCTACTTCCGGCTGCGCAAGGCCCACATGGTGAACTCGGGATCATCGGCCAACCTGCTGGCGGTCAGCGCGCTCACCTCACCGAAGCTGAAGGACCTGCGGCTGCGCCCCGGCGACGAGGCCATCACGGTGGGCGCCGGCTTCCCGACCACGATCAACCCGCTCGTCCAGAACGGCCTGACACCGGTCTTCGTGGACGTGGAACTAGGCACCTACAACGCCTCCCTGGCCCAGATCGAGGCGGCGATCTCCCCGCGCACCAGGCTCATCATGATCGCGCACGCCTTGGGCAACCCGTTCCCCGTCGCCGAGGTCGCGGAACTGGCCCGCCGGCACGATCTGTTCCTCATCGAGGACAACTGCGACGCCGTCGGCTCCACCTACCAGGGCAGGCTCACCGGCACCTTCGGCGACCTGTCGACGGTGAGCTTCTACCCCGCCCACCACATCACCGCCGGTGAGGGCGGCTGCGTCCTCACGTCGAGTCTGGAACTGGCCCGGATCGTCGAGTCGATGCGCGACTGGGGCCGGGACTGCTGGTGCGAACCGGGCACGGACAACACCTGCCTGAAGCGGTTCGACTACCAGCTCGGCACCCTCCCGGCCGGCTACGACCACAAGTACATCTTCTCCCACGTCGGCTACAACCTGAAGGCCACCGACCTCCAAGGCGCCCTGGCACTCAGCCAGTTGAGGAAGGTCGACGACTTCGGCGCGGCCCGGCGGCACAACTGGCAGCGACTGCGCGACGGCCTGGCCGATGTGCCCGGACTGCTGCTGCCGAGGGCCACCCCGGGCAGCGACCCGAGCTGGTTCGGCTTCGCCCTGACCGTGCTGCCCGACGCGGGCTACACCCGCAGGGACCTGGTCGACTTCCTGGAGGGCCGCAGGATCGGCACCCGCCGGCTGTTCGGCGGGAACATCACCCGCCATCCCGCCTACGAGGACGTGCGCTACCGGATCGTGGACGAGCTGGTCAACTGCGACACCGTCACGGAGGACACCTTCTGGATCGGCGTCTATCCGGGGCTCACCAAAGAAATGCTCGACTACGTCGTCGAGTCCATCACCGAGTTCTGCACGCGAAAGGGCTGATCGGACGATGTCCTCGAGGTTCACACCAACCAGCAGGGTCGCCGTCGTCACCGGTGCCACCAGCGGGATCGGCCTCTCCGTCACACGGTCCCTGGCCGCCGTCGGCCACCGCGTGTTCCTCTGCGCCCGGGACGCCGACCGGCTCGCGCTCACGGTCAAGGAGCTGCGCGCCGAGGGCCACGACGTGGACGGCGCCGCCTGCGACGTACGGGAGGTGGCGGAGATCGAGGCGCTGATGTCCGCCGCGGTGGAGCGCTACGGGCCCGTCGAGGTGCTCGTCAACAACGCCGGCCGCAGCGGCGGCGGCCCGACGCACACCATCGCCGACGAGCTGTGGGACGACGTGATGGCCACCAACCTGGACAGCGTCTTCCGCGTCACCCGGGCCGTTCTGACCACCGGCCGCATGCGCGAGGGCGGCTGGGGCCGGGTCGTGAACATCGCCTCCACCGGCGGCAAGCAGGGCGTGGTGCTGGGCGCCCCCTACTCCGCCTCCAAGCACGGGGTCGTCGGCTTCACCAAGGCCCTGGGGCTGGAACTGGCCAAGTCCGGGATCACGGTCAACGCGGTGTGCCCCGGCTATGTGGAGACGCCCATGGCGGTGCGGGTCCGGCAGGGCTACGCCGCCGCCTGGGAGACCACCGAGGAGGAGGTGCTCGACCGGTTCCAGGCCAAGATCCCGCTCGGCCGCTACACCACGCCCGACGAGGTGGCGGGCATGGTCGGCTACCTGCTGACCGACGCGGCCTCATCCGTCACCGCGCAGGCGATCAACGTCTGCGGCGGGCTGGGAAACTACTGAGGAGAGCCATGTCGGACGAGACCGAGCACACCACCGTCCACGAGATCGAGGTGCGGGCCCCGGCGGAGGCCGTGTTCGACCTGGTCGCCGAGGCTTCCCGCTGGCCGGTGCACTTCCCGCCGAGCGTGCACGTCGAGCGCCTGGAGGGCGACGACCGGCAGGAGCGGCTGAGGATCTGGGCGACGGCCAACGACGAGGTCAAGAGCTGGACCTCGCGCCGCGAACTGGACCGGGCCGGATTACGGGTGACGTTCCGGCAGGAGGAGTCGCGGACGCCGGTGCGGAGCATGAGCGGCGAGTGGCTGCTGCAGCCGCTCGGCGACCGGGGGACCCGGGTGCGGTTCACCCACGCGTTCACCGCCGTGGACGACGCCCCCGAGCACGTCGAGTGGATCCGCCGGGCCATCGACACCAATACCGACTCCGAACTCGAGGCCCTGCGCCGGGGTGTGGAGGACGCGGACCCGGAGCTCACCTTCACGTTCGACGACAGCGTGCGCGTCGAGGGCTCGGCGAAGGACGCGTACGAGTTCGTCCGCGCGGCCGACCGCTGGACGGAGCGGCTGCCGCACGTCGCCCGGGTCGTCCTCACCGAGGACACCCCGAACGAGCAGATCCTGGAGATGGACACGCTGACCGCCGACGGCGCGACCCACACCACCCGTTCGGTGCGCGTCTGCTTCCCCGCCGAGCGGATCGTCTACAAGCAGATCCGGACACCCGCGCTGATGGCAGCCCACACCGGCGAGTGGATCTTCGAGGAGGACGACAAGGGCTGCACCGTCACCTCCCGGCACACCGTGCGGATCGAGCCGGCCGCCGTGACGAGCGTCCTCGGTCCGACGGCGGACGTGGCCGCCGCCCGCACCATGATCCGCGAGGCGCTCGGCCGCAACAGCCTCACGACGCTGCGGTGCGCGGCCGACCACGCCGAGCGGCTGCGCGGCGCCGAGCCGGTCCCCGCCGGGACGTATGTCGCCGTGCAGCAGTTCTACGCCCGGCAGATGCGGCTCCTCGACGAGCGGCGGGCCGAGGAGTGGGCCCGGACGTTCACCGAGGACGGCGTCTTCGCGCAGAACATCGCCCCCGAGCCCCTGCGCGGCCGGGACGCCGTGGCCGCGGCCGTACGCCGCAACCTGGAGCGGACGGCGGACACACCGGAGCAGCGGCGGCATGTGTTCTCCATGCTCACCGTGGTGCCCGGGCCCGACGGCTCCCTGAGCACCCGCTGCTACGCACAGGTCCTGGTCACCCCGGCCGGAGGGCCGGCCAGGCTGCACCTGAGCGCGGTGTGCGAGGACGAACTGGTGCCGCACGGCGACGGCTGGCTGGTGCGCCACCGCAGGGTCGAGCACGACGGCGTCTAGCGCCCGCGCCGACCGTCACACACCTTCGGGCCGCACCGGCGAACCC
>NZ_JBSHKH010000063.1:0-45099 GCF_053643595.1 Streptomyces sp. NPDC055506
GTGAAGCTGAGCGTCTCTCCCTGCCACCGCCGTCTGCGCGACCTCGACGAGCGCGGCGAACGCACCGGCGTCGTTGACGGCCAGCTCGGCCAGGATCTTGCGGTCGACCTCGACGTTCGCGGCCTTCAGACCCTGGATGAAGCGGTTGTACGTGATGCCGTTGGCGCGGGCAGCGGCGTTGATGCGCTGGATCCACAGCTGACGGAAGTCACCCTTGCGCTTCTTGCGGTCGTTGTAGTTGTAGACCAGCGAGTGGGTGACCTGCTCCTTGGCCTTGCGGTACAGGCGCGAACGCTGACCGCGGTAGCCGGAAGCCTGCTCGAGGATCGCCCGGCGCTTCTTGTGGGCGTTCACTGCCCGCTTGACGCGTGCCACTTTTTAACTCCTTGTAGCGGGGCCGCGGTGGTCCTCACACGGCCCGAAATCGATTGGGTCCCGGTCCTGACGTACGGCGCTCACGCGCCGATGCGTCACTTGCCGAGAAGCTTCTTGATCTTCTTGGCGTCGCCCGGGGCCATCTCGGCGTTGCCGGTGAGGCGACGCGTCACACGGGACGACTTGTGCTCGAGCAGGTGGCGCTTGCCGGCGCGCTCGCGGAGCACCTTGCCGGAGCCGGTGACCTTGAAGCGCTTGCTGGACCCGCTGTGCGACTTGTTCTTCGGCATAGCGCCGTACTCTCCTCGTCGGTGGCGCTCCGGTGCCCGGTCGTGAAACCGGGCACGGTGGAGCGTCGTCTTGTTTCGATTGCTTCCTCGGGACTCGCGTCCCCAGGGGTCACGCCTCGGCGGGCTCCTCGGCCGGCGCCTCGACGTCCGCGTCGGCTTCCGCGGCGTTCTGCGAGCGGCCGGGGTTGGCCTTCGCTTCCGCCTTGCGGGCCTCCTGCGCCTGGCGAGCCTCGGCCATCGCCTCGGTCTTCTTCTTGTGCGGACCGAGGACCATGATCATGTTCCGGCCGTCCTGCTTCGGGTTCGACTCGACGAAACCGAGGTCCTGGACGTCCTCCGCGAGACGCTGCAGCAGTCGGTAGCCCAGCTCGGGCCGGGACTGCTCGCGACCACGGAACATGATCGTGATCTTGACCTTGTCGCCCTGCTTGAGGAACCGGACGACGTGACCCTTCTTGGTGTCATAGTCGTGCGGGTCGATCTTCGGCCGGAGCTTCATCTCCTTGATGACCGTGTGCGCCTGGTTCTTGCGCGCCTCACGGGCCTTCATGGCCGACTCGTACTTGAACTTCCCGTAGTCCATGAGCTTGCACACGGGCGGACGGGCATTCGCCGCGACCTCGACCAGGTCCAGGTCGTACTCCTGCGCAAGCTCCAGTGCCTTGGCCAGCGGGACGATGCCCACCTGCTCGCCACTGGGACCGACAAGTCGCACCTCGGGAACGCGAATCCGGTCGTTGATGCGGGGCTCGGCGCTGATGGATCCTCCTCGGTAGCACCACGCGACGGTCTGGCGGACGGCCGCGTAACGTCTCTATTCGATAGACCTAACCGCGCCGAAGCAGAAAAAATGCCCCGGACGATCCCAGGCGGGGCTCCTCGAACTACCGGAGCACCGCCGCGGTGACCGCGGGGCGCGCTTTCGGACGGATCGCCGCCGCTGGGACGGGATCGTCTGACCGGTGACCCGCCGCCCTGGGGGCGGTCGGGTGGGAGTTCGAAAGCCTCCACTTGTGGGTCGGGCTCGCGGGCCGTGAGGCATACGGGTCCGACCGGTCGTTACACGAGGTTACCAGCAATGGCCAGGAACGGCTAATTGGGACGCCGTGGGGCCTGGTGCGGCACGGCCCCCTCCTGCGCCTATCGTGTGGGGCATGAGTGAGACCCCTCCTGAGTCCCCCGACTTCGACGCCATGGCCCGCGACATCGCCGAGGTCCCTGCGGTCGAGGTGATCGTGACGGTCGCCGTCAACCTGATGAGCGCCGCCGCTGTGAAGCTCGGTCTGACCGAGGAGGGCGACAAGCACAAGGACCTGGACGAGGCCCGCAAGCTGGTGCACGCGCTGGCCGGCCTGCTGGACGCCTCCGCGACCGAGATCAGCTCCTTCCACGCGTCGCCGCTGCGCGACGGTCTGAAGTCGCTGCAGCTGGCGTTCCGCGAGGCGTCGCTGAGCCCGGACGAGCCGGGCCAGGGGCCGGGCGAGAAGTACACGGGCCCGGTCTACGGCTAGTCCCTGTAGTTCTTGGGGCCGGTCGGCCGCGGCCGGTCCGTCAGCGTTCGAACAAGGGCTCGCCCGGGGGCGTCGCCTCGGCCGGCAGCAGTGCCAGGTCGAGGCCGCGCACCAGGCGGGCCCTCAGTGTCTCGTCGGCGGCGAGCCGCTCGGCGACGGCCCGGGCGGCCTCGGCCGGGGTCGCGGACGGGTCGAGGACCAGGGCGAGGGTGCCGTCGGCCCGGCCCGGCCCGAGATGGGCGCGCAGGACGGCGGGCTCGGCGGCCACGGCCTCGCGTACGGCCGCGATCACGGCCGGGTCGGCCAGCGGGTCGGCGGTGGACCGGCCCTCCGCGAGAGCGAGCAGCGCGGAGCCGGTGAGCTCGAAGGGCACGGGCCCGGCCAGATCCAGCACGACCGTGTCCGCCTTCTCGTGGGCGGCGGCCTGGAGGGCCTGGTGCAGGGGCACGGCGACGGGGCGCGCCTCCGGGTCCCAGCGGGCGAGGGAGTCCGTGGACGTGAAGGCGGGGAGGGCAGTGCGGTCGCCGGCCTTCAGGGTCGGTACGGCCATGTCGCTGGTCTTCTCGCGGCGCAGTCCCCGCTCGTCCTCCTCGACCTCGCCGAGCACGGCCACGACGGGGACCAGCAGCCGGGCGCCCCTGAGGGCGTCGAGGACCGGGCCCACGGCGGCGCGGTCCTCCGACCAGGCGGTGAGTGCCGCGCTCAGCCGGGGGTCGGCGGAGCCGTCGTCGTCGGAGAAGCCGGAGTCGGGGATGTTCTTGTTCGCCACGGTCGTCGACCCTATCGGCCGGGTGCCGCCGCTTCGGCAGCGGTTCTGACGGCCGGCCGCTAGAAGTCGTCGCGGCTCGTGCGGCGGCCGCGCCACAGGACCACGGCCGCCACCAGCAGGACGCCGCCGGCGCTGCCCGCGAGGGGAGCGGCCCAGTCGGCGGTGTCGTCGCCTGAGGCGGCGGCGTCCGGGCCGCTGCCGAAGTACTTCTCGCCGTGCGAGGCCGAGCGCAGGCCCTGCGGCTCGAGCCCGCCGGCGGCCTTGATGGCGGCGGCCGGGTCGATGAAGCCGAAGCCCCGGGAGTCGTCGCGGCCGCCGACGGGCGCGTTGCGGGCGGTCTCCTCGAGAAGCGACTTGACCTGGGCCGGGGCCAGGTCCGGGTGAGCGGCCTTGACCAGGGCGGCGGCGCCGGAGACGAAGGCGGCGGCGGCGCTGGTGCCCCAGCCCTCGTAGTACTTGTGGTCGGGGTCGGCGATGACGACGTCTACGCCGGGGGCGCTGACGGTGGCGTACCAGCGGCGAGTGGAGAAGGAGGCGCGGGTTCCGGAGCGGTCGACGGCGGTGGCCGCGATGACGCCCGGGTAGGCGGCCGGGTAGGAGATGTGGTCGCCCTTCTCACCGCCGTTGCCCGAGGAGGCGACGACGACCACGCCCTTCTTCAGGGCGTACTGGATGGCCGAGTCCTCGGTGGGTTCGGGGTGCGCGGAGGCGGAGTCGTCGCCGAGGGAGAGGTTGATGACGTCGGCGCCGTGGTCGGCCGCCCAGCGGATGCCCTCGGCGAGGGCGTTGCCGCGGGTGCTGCGGGCCTTGGCGCGGGAGGGGTCGCCGTCCTCCAGGATCACGCGGACGGGCAGGATCTTCGCCTCGGGGGCGATGCCGAGGACGCCGTCGGCGTTGCCCGGGCCGTGTCCGTGGCCGGCGATGATGCCGGCCATGGCGGTGCCGTGCCGGGCCCAGGCGCGATCGCCCGGCTCGGCTCCGAAGCCGACCAGGTCCTTGCCGGTGAGGACGTTCCCGACCAGGTCGGGGTGGTCGGCCTCGACGCCGGTGTCCAGGACGGCGACGGTGACGCCGTCGCCCTTGGTGGTCTGCCAGGCCTCCTGGGTGTGCATGGCTTCCAGGGCCCACTGCTGGGCGCGGATGCTGTCGGCGTGGGCGACGGGAGCGGGGAGCAGGACGAGGCCGGCGGCGAGCAGGACGCCCAGGGCTCCGGTACGCCCGGACGCGAGGGCCCGCCTGGGCGCGAAGGCCCGCCGGGGCGCGGTGGCTCGGCCCGCCGGGCGGCTTGCGGCTGTCACGACGGCTGCTCCGTGGCCGAGCGGACGTTCTTGCGGAGGCCCCGTTCGACGCGGTCGGCGAGGCCCTGCGCCTCGTTGCCGAGGCCGGCCTGGGCCGGGGCGGTGGTGGCGTTCGGCTCCATGGCGTCCTCGGCGGGCTGCGGGTCGTCGACGGTACGGCCGTCGGCCCAGCCGGAGACGGCGTAGACGACGACCGGGGCCTCGGTGAGCACGGAGACGGTCCAGGAAGCGCGCTGTCCCGCGCCGAAGTGGGCGGCGGGGGTGTCCTTCGCGGCGTACGGCAGGGGCATCAGGTCGCTGCGGCGGTCCAGGCGCTCCTTGCGGAAACGGTTCGCGAGGGAGGTCATGCCCGGGGCGTCGGCGGTGGTGAAGAGCAGGCCGACGGTGGTCACATAGCTCTGGGTGGCGTCGGTGTAGGTGGCGCGCAGGAGCCGTTCGCAGCCGACCGGGGCGAGGGCCTTGCGCAGCAGGAGGTCGAAGGCGCCTTTGCAGCCGCTGTCCGGGGCGACGGCGATCCGGGTCCAGGTGCGGTCGGCTCCGCCGGGGCCCGCGCCCCGGCCCTGCACCGTGGGCGGGAACAGCTGGTCGACGGGGACGTTGTGCCAGAGGCTTCCGGCCGTGGCGAAGGTGCTGCGCGAGCCCTCCTCGCCGGAGTCCCCGACCAGCCAGCTGCCGGTGGCCGCGCCCGAGATGAGTCCCAGTCCGAGCACGAGACAGGCGGCGGCCGCGGCGGCCTGCGACGCGCCGCGCCGGCCGAGTGGGCGGGGCCGGGCGTCACCGTCGTATCCCTCGGGCTCCCCGAACGACACGACGGGCCGCGCGCCGGTGAGGGTTCCGCCGGGAGTCAGGGGGGCGCTCCAGGAGAACGCCGGGTCGGGAGAGACGCCGGAGGCGGGGGCGGAGTCCGGGAGCGGAGGGGCCGAGGCGGCGATGCGGGGCCGCTGGGTGGGCGCGGGCGGCACGCGCGTCCCACGGCCGGCACCGGAACCGGAACTGGTACCGGCACCGGATCCGGCGAACAGGCCCGCGCCTACCTGCGGCTCACGGGTGGGGCGCGGCGGGGTGCCGGGGCGTACGGGGCCGGGACGGCCGGAGGTCTCGGTGGTCCCGGAGGCCGGCCGGTCGGACCGCTCGGCGGGGGACGGGTCCGGAGGGATCGGCCGCAGGCGCCGGGTCGTCTCCGCGACGTTCTCGGCGGGGGAGCCGGTACGGCGTGGCAGGGGGAGCGGCCCGGGCCGGACGGAGGAGCCCGGAAGGTGACGCGGCCGCGGAGGGGTCTCGGGCGGTGTGGACGGCCTGTTCGACGCGGGCCGGTTCTCGGGGCGGACGCCGGGCGGCGTGTCCGGGAAGCGGGCGGAGGCGAGCGGTGGGGGTGGTGTCGTGGGCTCGGTGCGCTCGGGCGCGGTGGCGCCGAGGCTCGGGAAGCGAGGGCGGCCGTTCGCAGCGTCGCGGGTGCCGGAGGATGCCGGACCGGCCGAGCTGTCCCCTGCCGACGAGACGCCGGCGCCGGAGCGCCCACGGGACGCTTCCCGGTCCTCGGCGGCAGAGCCGGTCGTGCCCGCCTCACGCACCGAGGAGGGCCCTTGCTCACCTGTCGTCAGGCCCGGCGTACTGGGCCGGCCGGTGTCGGAAGACTCGCGCCCGTCCGCACCCGGCGGAGTCTCGTCGGGCGGTTCGGCTGTCGTGTTCTTCGGGGGGTGCGGGGGACGCGGTGGGCCGCTGGGGCGTGGGGGGAAGGAGGCACGCCGCGCTTCCGTGCTCATGCACCCCCCGTTTCCTCGTGCCCGGGCCGCTGCGTTCCGCGCGGGCCGGTGGCGCCCTGCCCGAGGCCCGGCACGGAATCGTCCCGGGCACACATACCCGTACGGACGGAGCGTCATCCCGGCGCGGATCCCCGGCCGGCTCGTTCCGCCGTACGTGCGCGTCACTCTACGGCTTGTCGCCGCACGAACGGGAACCAGTCCACGACCCCGGGGCATCTGCCCGGAACGTCCCCCTACCCTGCGGTAATCCAGTCTGGCAGGCTGCGTTCATGACTGCGCGCGCCGCCGACCGGGCCCGTTACGACCGGGCCACAGCCCATCTCGACGCCCCTCTCGCGATCGTGGACCTGGAGGCCTTCGACGCCAACGCCGCCGATCTGGTCCGCCGCGCCGGGGGCAAGCCCGTCCGGGTCGCCAGCAAGTCCGTGCGGTGCCGGGCACTGCTGGAACGCGTTCTGGCCCGGGACGGCTTCGCCGGGATCATGTCCTTCACGCTCGCCGAGTCGCTGTGGCTGGCCCGGTCGGGGTTCGAGGACGTACTGCTCGCCTACCCGTCGGCCGACCGTGCCGCGTTCGCCGAGCTCGCCGGTGATCCCAAGCTCGCAGCCGCCGTCACCGTCATGGTCGACGATGTGGCCCAGCTCGATCTGATCGACGCCTCGCGGGGCGGCGGTCGTGAAGTGGTGCGGGTGTGCCTGGAGTTGGACACGTCCCTCAGGCTGCTCGGCGGGCGCGTGCGCATCGGGGCCCGGCGTTCGCCGCTGCACTCCCCCGCGCAGGTCGCGGACGTGGCCCGGGCGGTGGCCCGGCGGCCGGGCTTCGAGGTCGTGGGGATCATGGCGTACGAGGGGCACGTCGCCGGTGTCGGGGACGCGGTGGCGGGGCGCCCGCTGCGCTCGCGTGCCGTACGGCTGATGCAGGCCGCCGCCAAGCGTGAACTCGCCGAGCGGCGTGCGGAGGTGGTGCGCGCGGTGCGGGCCGTCGTGCCGGGTCTGGAATTCGTCAACGGCGGTGGCACCGGTTCGGTGCAGCACACGGCGGCGGAGGACTCGGTGACCGAGATCGCCGCCGGGTCGGGGCTGTATCTGCCGCGGCTGTTCGACAACTACACGTCGTTCAGCGGGCGTCCGGCGGCCCTGTTCGCCCAGCCGGTCGTGCGGCGGCCCGGGGTGGGCGTGGTGACCGTGCTCGGTGGCGGGTATCCCGCTTCCGGGGCCGCCGGGGCCGACCGGTCGCCCGTGCCGTATCTGCCCGACGGGCTGCGCTACGACCCTCAGGAGGGGGCCGGTGAGGTGCAGACGCCGCTGCTCGGCTCGCCCGCCGACGATCTGCTGATCGGTGACAAGGTCTGGTTCCGGCACGCGAAGGCCGGTGAGCTGTGCGAGCGGTTCGAGCGGCTGCGGCTGATCGAGGGCGACGCGGTGACGGCGACCGTGCCGACCTACCGGGGCGAGGGGCACACGTTCCTGTAGGACGTCAGCCCGTCAGCTCGTCGGCCGTCGGCCGTCGGCCGTCGGCCGTCGGCCGTTCAGTCCGACGGGCCGATGCTGCTGCCGACGCCGCCGCCCGTGTCCCCGTCGCCGACCGGGCGGATGCCCTTGGTGACGCGGTCCATGTCGGCGAGCGGCGGTCCGTCCTCGCCCGCGTCGAAGACGTAGCGGACGAGGACGGGTGACTCGGTGCCGACGCTGGAGGGGAAGACGAGCGACTGGACGTAGCCGCCCGGTCCCTTGGCGGTGTGGACCCGCCAGCGCACGAAGTACCCGGCGCGGCCCGCCACCGCGACCGGCCCGGACTTGACGACTTCGTGGGATTCCATGCCCCCGTAGGGCTTGCGGCCGATCCGGTCGCGGTCGTAGGCGTCTTCGGCAGCCTCGGAGATGTCCGCCTTGGCGAGGGCCTCGGGGGACTTCTCGTCGTTCGCGGTGACCGTGCGGGAGAAGACGAGGCCGTGGCGGCAGACGGTGCCGTCGCCGGGGCAGTCGTATGTGCCGTCCGTCGTCATGACGACGTCGTGCTCGGCGACGTGCTGCGGGCGGACCCAGCCGTCGAGCAGCGGGAAGGTGACGCCGTTGAGCTGGTCCTCGACGACGGCCGGGTCGTCGGCGGACGGCTCGGAGGCGGATGCCGCTGGAGTCGGCTCCGAGGATTGCGAGGACTCCGGCGCGGTGGGGCCGGAGGGCGTCGGAATCGTCCTCGTCTCAGCGCCGCTGTCGTCGCCGCTGGTGAGGGCCACGGCTCCGGTGACGATCGCCGCGACCAGGACCGCCCCGGCGGCGACGAGGGCGACCACCTTCGCGCGCCCGGTGCCGCCGCCCGGGGGCGAAGGCACCGGGCCCGCGGTGCCTCCGGGCGCGCGGCGGTGCTCGGTCCAGGCCGTGCCGTCCCACCAGCGTTCCAGATGGGGGCCGTGCGGGTCGGGATACCAGCCGGGCGGAGGCGTCATGCTCATCCCGGCACTCTAGGGCCAGGCGCCTACAGGGGGGTGACGTACGCCCCCGCGATCCCGCCGTCGACCAGGAAGTCGGTGGCGTTCACGAAGGAGGAGTCGTCGCTGGCCAGGAAGGCGACGGCGGCGGCGATCTCCTCGGCCTCGGCGAAGCGGCCCAGCGGGATGTGCACCAGGCGGCGCGCGGCGCGCTCCGGGTCCTTGGCGAACAGCTCCTGAAGGAGGGGGGTGTTGACCGGGCCGGGGCAGAGGGCGTTCACGCGGATGCCCTCGCGGGCGAACTGGACGCCCAGTTCGCGGGACATGGCGAGGACGCCGCCCTTGGAGGCCGTGTACGAGATCTGGCTGGTGGCGGCGCCCATCCTCGCGACGAAGGACGCCGTGTTGATGATCGAGCCCCTGCCCTGGCGCCGCATGTACGGGATGGCGGCCTTGCAGCACAGGTAGACGGAGGTGAGGTTGACCTCCTGGACACGCTTCCAGGCCTCCAGGCCGGTCTCCAGGATGGAGTCGTCGTCGGGCGGGGAGATGCCGGCGTTGTTGAAGGCGATGTCGACACTGCCGTAGGTGTCGTAGGCGGCCTTGAAGAGGGCCTCGACCTCCTCGGGGTCGGTGACGTCGACCTTGACGAAGGTGCCGCCGGTCTCCTCGGCGGCGGCCTTGCCGCGTACCTCGTCGACGTCGCCGCAGACGACGTGCGCGCCCTCGGAGGCGAGGCGGCGCGCGGCGGCGAGGCCGATGCCGCTGCCGGCTCCGGTGACGACGGCGGTGCGGCCGACCAGACGGCGGCAGATGGTGTCCTGAGCAGTCACTGTGCGGGGCCCTCCGTGCTGATGAAGACGTTCTTGGTTTCGGTGAAGGCGGCCAGGGCCTCGGGGCCGAGCTCGCGGCCGACGCCCGACTGCTTGTAGCCGCCGAACGGGGTCCAGTAGCGGACGCTGGCGTGGGAGTTGACGGACAGGTTGCCGGCGCGGACGGCCTGGGAGACGCGGAGCGCCCGGCCGACGTCCCTCGTCCAGATGGAACCGGAGAGGCCGTACGGGGTGTCGTTGGCCAGGCGGATCGCGTCCGCCTCGTCGGTGAACGGCAGCAGGACGGCCACGGGGCCGAAGATCTCCTCGCAGGCCGCCGCCGAGTCGGGTCGCTCGCCGGTGAGCACGGTCGGCGGGAACCAGAAGCCGGGCCCCTCGGGTGCGCTGCCGCGCAGGGCCGGGGCGTCCTCTGGTACGAAACCCCGGACGCGGTCGAGCTGCTGCCGGGAGATCAGCGGGCCCATCTGCGTCTTCTCGTCGGCCGGGTCGCCCACCACCACGGCGGCCAGGGCCTCGGCGAGCAGCTCGCGGACCTCGTCGTACACCTGCTCCTGGACCAGGATGCGGGTGCGGGCACAGCAGTCCTGGCCGGAGTTGTCCAGGAAGGAGAACGGGTCGACGGCGGTCCTGAGGTCGGAGTCGGCGAAGACGATGTTGGGGCTCTTGCCGCCGAGTTCGAGGGTGACGGGCTTGACCTGCTCGGCGCCGAGCGCGGCGACGCGCGTCCCGGTGCGGGTGGAGCCGGTGAAGACGACCTTGGCGACGCCGGGGTGCCGTACCAGTGCCTCGCCCGCGACGGCGCCGTGCCCCGGCAAAACCTGGAAGAGGTGCTCCGGGAGCCCTGCCTCCAGGGCGAGTTCGGCCAGGCGCAGCGCGGTGAGGGGCGTGGTCTCGGCGGGCTTGAGGATGACCGCGTTACCGGCCGCGAGGGCCGGTGCCGTCCCCCAGGCGGCGATCGGCATGGGGAAGTTCCAGGGGGCGATCACGCCGACGACGCCGAGCGGTTCGAGGATCGTGACGTTCAGGCCGCCGGGCACCGGGATCTGCCGGCCGGTGAGCCGCTCCACTCCCCCGGCCGCGTAGTCCAGCAGGTCCCGGACGTTGCCGGCCTCCCAGCGGGCGTTGCCGATGAGGTGACCGGCCTCGCGGACCTCCAGGCGGGCCAGTTCTTCGAGGTGCTCGTCGACGGTGGCCGCGAAGCGGCGCAGCAGCCGGGCGCGGTCGCCTGGCGCGAGGGCGGCCCAGACGTTCTGGGCCCGGGTGGCCAGGGTGACCGCCGCGTCGACATCGGCCGGGCCGGCCGCCGCGATGGCGGCGACGACCTCCTCGGTCGCGGGGTTCAGTACTTCCAGGAGGTGCTCGGAAGACAAGAAGGACCTCACATGCGTTCGAAGGAGCGGCGCAGCTCCCAGTCGGTCACCGCGGCGTCGAAGGCGTCCAGTTCGACCCGCGCCATGTTGCGGTAGTGCGCGACGACCTCGTCCCCGAAGGCGGCCTTGGCGATGGGGCTGTTCTCCCAGAGCTCGGCGGCCTCGCGCAGGGTGGTGGGGACGTGGGCGAAGTCGGCGGTGTAGGCGTTGCCGGGACAGGGTTCGGGCAGCTCCAGCTTCTGCTCGATGCCGTGCAGCCCGGCCGCCACGAGTCCGGCGACGGCGAGGTAGGGGTTGACGTCGCCGCCGGGCAGCCGGTTCTCGAAGCGCAGGGAGCGGCCGTGGCCGACCACGCGCAGCGCGCAGGTGCGGTTGTCATGGCCCCAGGCGACGGCGGTCGGGGCGAAGGAGCCGGGCTGGAACCGCTTGTAGGAGTTGATGTGGGGGGCGTAGAGCAGGGAGAAGTCGCGCAGGGCGGCGAGCTGGCCGGCGAGGAAGTGGCGCATGACGTCCGACATGCCGCCTTCGCCGTCCCCGGCCATGGCGTTGCCGCCGTGCGCGTCCGCGAGCGAGAGGTGGATGTGGCAGGAGTTGCCCTCGAGCCCGTTGTACTTGGCCATGAAGGTGATCGACACGCCCTCCTGGGCGGCGATCTCCTTGGCGCCGGTCTTGTAGACGGAGTGCTGGTCGCAGGTGACCAGGGCCTCGTCGTATCGGAAGGCGATCTCGTGCTGGCCGGGGTTGCACTCGCCCTTGGCGGACTCGACGGTGAGGCCGGCCGCCGCCATCTCGTTGCGGATGCGGCGCAGCAGGGGCTCGATCCGGCCGGTGCCGAGGATCGAGTAGTCGATGTTGTACTGGTTGGCCGGGGTCAGGCCTTTGTAGTTGGCGTCCCAGGCCTGTTCGTAGCTGTCCTTGAAGACGATGAACTCCAGCTCGGTGCCGACCTGGGCGGTGTAGCCGAGCTCGGCCAGGCGCTCCAGCTGGCGGCGCAGTATCTGGCGGGGCGCGGCGACGACCGGGGAGCCGTCGCTCCAGGCGAGGTCGGCGTGGAGCATGGCCGTGCCCTCGTTCCAGGGGACGCGGCGCAGGGTGCTCAGGTCCGGGTGCATCGCGAAGTCGCCGTAGCCGCGGTCCCAGGAGGACATCGCGTACCCGTCGACGGTGTTCATCTCGGTGTCGACTGCGAGCAGGTAGTTGCAGCCCTCGGTGCCGTGCTGGAGCACCTCGTCGAGGAAGAAGCGGGCGGCGAACCGCTTGCCCTGGAGCCGCCCTTGCATGTCGGGGAAGGCCAGGACGACAGTGTCGATCTCACCGCCCGCGACGAGGGCGTGCAGCTCCTCGACGCTGAGCGGGGCTGTGCGGTCTGCCACGGGAGGGCCTCCTAGGCTCCTTGGATCCGCCGGGAGCCATAAGGTATTGCGGAGAACCATTTCTTGGGAAGGGGGTACGGCCACATGCCGGAGGAAGCTGGGGGCGAGGTGCGGGACGGATTGACGCCGGTGCTGCGGCCGGTGCGCGCGGGCAACGGCTTCGAGGAGGCGCTGGAGCAGATCCTTCAGGTCGTACGGCTGGGCCTGGTGGCGGGGGGCGAGCGGCTGCCGGCCGAGCGGGAGCTGGCGGAGCGGCTGGGGATCAGCCGGGTGACGCTGCGCGAGGTGCTGAAGGTGCTCCAGGACCAGGGTCTCGTCGAGTCGCGGCGCGGACGGTACGGCGGGACGTTCGTACGGCCCCGTACGGACGCCGGCGGCGAGGACGAGCTGCGGCGCCGGGTCGCCGAGGTCGACATAGAGGACGTCCTGCGCTTCCGGGAGGTGCTGGAGGTGGGCGCCGCGGGGCTGTGCGCGGCTCACGGACTGGACGAGAAGCAGGCCGGACAGCTCCGCGAGGCCCTGGCCCGCACTCATGACGCCCCGCTCGCCGAGTACCGCCGTCTGGACACGCTGCTGCACCTCACGATCGCCGAGCTGTCCGGGTCCCCCACGCTCACGGCCCAGTACGCGGCCGTGCGCGCGAGCGTCAACGACCTGCTCGACTGCATCCCGCTCCTGGTGCGCAATCTGGAGCACTCCCAGCGGCAGCACACGGCCTTGGTGGAGGCCGTGATCGAGGGCGACGCGGACCAGGCGCGGGAGATCATGCGCGAGCACTGCGGAGGCACGGCGGCGCTGCTGCGCGGGTTTCTGGGCTGAGCCGGGCCGGGTTCGGCGCAGTGGCCCGGTGAGGATTTACGGGCGATTAACGCACGGGTCTTGCCTTCCCTCGGTCGGCACCGCAAAGGTATGGCCTCATTCCATTGAGTTTCATTGAGTTCCACCGAGTTCCACTGAGTCGAGGCCCGCTCGACGCCGTGTCCGCCGCCCCGTGGGGAGTCTGCCCATGTCCCAGGAACCCGCCACCCCTCCCGCCGCCCCGGAGGGCGACGACTATCTGGAGCGCAGAGCGCTCCGCCGCGGCAGTGCCGGCTGGGTGCTGCTGACCGGCCTCGGTGTCGCCTACGTCGTCTCCGGCGACTACTCGGGCTGGAACTTCGGCCTGGCCGAGGGCGGCTTCGGCGGGCTCGCGATCGCCATGGTGCTCATGGGCGCGATGTACGCGTGCATGGTCTTCGCCCTCGCCGAGCTGTCCTCGATCCTGCCGACGGCGGGCGGCGGCTACGGCTTCGCCCGGCGGGCGCTGGGGCCCTGGGGCGGCTTCCTGACGGGTACGGCGATCCTCATCGAGTACGTCCTCGCGCCCGCGGCGATCGTCATCTTCATCGGGGACTACGTCGAGTCGCTGGGCCTGTTCGGCCTGGAGTCCGGCTGGCCGGTGTACCTGGTCTGCTTCGCGATCTTCCTTGGCATCCATCTGTGGGGCGTGGGCGAGGCGCTGCGGTTCAGCTTCGTGGTCACCGGCATCGCGGTCGCGGCCCTGATCGTGTTCGCGCTGGCGGCACTGCCCGACTTCTCCTTCGCGTCGCTGGACGACATCCCGGTCGACGCCTCGGCCGCGGGATCCAGCTCCTGGCTGCCGTTCGGCCTGCTCGGCATCTGGGCGGCGTTCCCGTTCGGCATGTGGTTCTTCCTGGGCGTCGAGGGGGTGCCGCTGGCCGCCGAGGAGACCAGGGATCCGGCGCGTACGCTGCCGAAGGCGATCCGCTGGTCCATGGGCATCCTGGTGGTGCTGGCCGTGGTCACGTTCTTCGCGGCGGCCGGCGCACGCGGTTCCGCGGTGATCCAGGAGGCGGGCAACCCGCTGGTCGAGGCGCTGCAGCCGGGCGGCGAGGCGACGACACTGAGCCGGATCGTGAACTACGCGGGCCTGGCCGGCCTGGTGGCCTCGTTCTTCTCCCTGATCTACGCGGGCTCACGCCAGCTCTTCGCCCTGTCCCGGGCGGGATATCTGCCCCGCTTCCTGTCCCTCACCAGCCGCCGCAAGGCGCCGTACCTGGGCCTGCTGGTCCCCGGCACGATCGGCTTCGTGCTGGCGGCGTGGTCGGGCAACGGCGCCCGCATGCTGAACATCGCCGTCTTCGGCGCGACCATCTCCTACGCGCTGATGTCGCTGTCGCACATCGTGCTGCGCCGCCGCGAGCCGGAGCTGCCGCGGCCGTACCGTACGCCGGGCGGGGTGCTGACCTCCTCGGTCGCCCTGGTGCTGGCCTGTGCGGCGCTGGTGGCCACGTTCCTGGTGGATGTGACGGCGGCGGTCATCGCGCTCGTGGTGTAC
Source organism: Streptomyces sp. NPDC055506 (assembly GCF_053643595.1). Taxonomy (NCBI): domain Bacteria; kingdom Bacillati; phylum Actinomycetota; class Actinomycetes; order Kitasatosporales; family Streptomycetaceae; genus Streptomyces; species Streptomyces sp. NPDC055506. The sequence continues at coordinate 14,349 of NZ_JBSHKH010000063.1, forward strand.
GTCGTCGCCATCGGGTACTTCGGCCTGTACAGCCGCAAGCGGCTGGTGGCGAAGGCACCGGAGGAGGAGTTCGCGGCGCTGGCGGAGGCCGAGGCAGAGTTGGCACGGGACTGAGGTGGACCGGGACGTCGATCATGAGGGAGTTGCTGTGTCCAGGCCGTTGATCGGGGTCAGCACCTATCTGGAGTCCGGTGCGCGCTGGGGCGTGTGGGAGCTGGACGCGGCGCTGCTGCCGGCCGGTTACCCGCGGCTGGTGCGGCGCGCGGGCGGCCTGGCCGCGATGCTTCCACCGGACGACCCGCTGCACGCGGCCGATGTCGTGGCCCGGCTGGACGGGGTCGTCATCGCGGGCGGGCCGGATGTCGAGCCGGTCCGCTACGGCGCGGAGCGCGAGCCGCGAACCGGGCCGCCGGCGCGGGAGCGGGACGCGTGGGAGCTGGCGCTGATCGACGCGGCGCTGGCGGCGGGTGTGCCGTTGCTGGGGATCTGCCGGGGCATGCAGCTGCTGAACGTGGCCCTCGGCGGGACGCTGGTGCAGCACATCGACGGGCATGCGGAGCAGGTGGGCGTCTTCGGCGGCCACACCGTCAAGCCGGTGCCGGGGAGTCTGTACGGCGGTGTCGTGCCGGAGGAGACCTTCGTACCGACGTATCACCACCAGGCCGTGGACCGGCTGGGCGAGGGCCTGGTCCCGTCGGCGTATGCGGCGGACGGGACGATCGAGGCGCTGGAACTGCCGACGCATCCGGGGTGGGTGCTGGGGGTGCAGTGGCACCCGGAGATGGGGGATGACGTGCGGGTGATGCGGGCGTTGGTGGAAGCGGCCGCGACGACCTGACCCGGGTGCGCGCACAGCACCAGGGGCTCCGCCCCCTGGACCCCCGGCCTATGGCCACCCACCACCCGAATCAGCCGAACAAGAAGCCGGGCTCGACATACCCGCCCGGGCACCTCCTACCCCCGCGTCAGCGACAGCAGATCCCGGGCCGGACCAGTCGGCCGATGCCCCGTAGGCCACACCGCCCGCAGATCCCGCGCCAGCGCCACCCCCTCCACCGGCACACTCACCAGCCGCCGCATCGCCAGCTCCTCCCTCACCGCCAGTTCGCTCAGCACCGACGGCCCCGCCCCGCTCACCGCCGCCGCCTTGACCGCCGTCGTCGAGGACAACTCGATCAGCGGCCGGGCCAGTCCCCCGAGCGCCGCGTCCAGAACCTGCCGCGTACCCGACCCCTTCTCACGGAGGATCAGCGGCGTCGACGCCAACTCCCCCGCCGCCAGCGGCCGTCGGCGGCGGGCCCAGGGATGGCCGGGCGCCGCGACCACTATCAGCCGGTCGTGGGCGATCACGGCGGAGTCCAGCCCCGTAGGGACCGACACCCCTTCCACGAAGCCCAGATCCGCCTCGTCCGACAGCAGGCGTTCCGCCACGACCGTGGAGTTGCCGGCGTGCAGGGACACCGCCGTGTCGGGCCGCTGGGCGCGCAGCGCGAGCAGCCAGCCGGGCAGCAGGTACTCGGCGATGGTCATGCTCGCCGCCACCCGCAACCGCGAGTCACGGCGGTCGCGCAGCGCCTGCGCGCCCACGTCGAACGCCTCCGCCGCCTCGACGATACGGCGCGCCCAGTCCGTCACCAGCGCACCGGCGTCCGTCAGCCGCGACCCGCGGGGCGAGCGGTCGACCAGCGCCACACCGAGCTGCCGCTCCATCGACCGGATCCGGCTGCTCGCCGCGGGCTGGGTAATGCCGAGTTCCCGCGCCGCCCCGCCGAGGCTGCCGAGCCGCGCCACCGCCAACAGCAGCTCCAGCGCCCCGAGATCCGGCACCCGGTGCGCCAGGGACCCGGTCGCGGTGGTCGGCACGTCACCCTGCTCATCCGTCCTGCTCATAAACCCAGCTTATGTCGCCATAGAGGCATGGTCCCTGGTGGCACGGCTCCGGCGGACCGACCGTGGAGTCATGGTCACCGCAGCCCAGCCCCTCGCGTACCCCGTGTCGGTCCGTCATCTCGGGCCCAACTGGTACGCCACCGTCATGGGCACCGCCGTCGTCGCCACCGCCGGAGCCGCCCTGGCGGCGCACCTCCCCGGGCTGCGCCCCGTGCTCGCCGGGGTCTGGGCCCTCGCGTTCGTCCTGCTCCTGACCCTGCTCGGGGCCCGGGCCGTGCACTGGGCCCACCACCGGGACCAGGCCCGCGCCCATCTCCTCGACCCGGCGACGGCCCCCTTCTACGGCTGTCTCGCCATGGCCCTGCTCGCCGTGGGCGGCGGTGCGCTCACCGTGGGCCGGGACGTGATCGGCGTGCGGGCGGCCGTCGCGCTCGACGCCGTGCTGTTCAGTGCCGGCACGGCTCTCGGTCTTGCCGCCGCCGTCGCCGTGCCGTATCTGATGGCCGTACGGCACCGGGTAGAGCCGGGCCAGGCCACGCCCGTCTGGCTGCTGCCGCTGGTCGCGCCCATGGTGTCGGCCGCCGTCGGGCCGCAGCTGGTTCCCCATCTGCCGCCCGGGCAGGCCCGGGAGACGCTGCTGCTGGGCTGCTTCGCGCTGTTCGGGCTCAGTCTGCTGGCGACGCTCGTCATGCTGCCGCTGGTCTTCGGACGGCTGCTCACCGGCGGGCCGCTGCCCCTCGCCCTCACCCCCACGCTGTTCCTGGTGCTCGGCCCGCTCGGGCAGTCGACGACCGCCGTCGGCGCGTTCGCTGACACCGCCCCCGGAGTCGTACCGGCGCCGTACAGCCAGGGCTTCGGTGTTCTCGCCGTGCTCTACGGCGTGCCTGTGATGGGGTTCGCGCTGCTGTGGTTCTGCCTGGCCACCGTCCATGTGCTGCGCGCCCGGCGGCACGGGATGCGGTTCGCGATGACGTGGTGGTCGTTCACCTTCCCGGTCGGCACCTGTGTCACGGGCGCCGAGGCCCTGGGCCGGCACACCGGGCTCGTGGCCTACGAAGGGCCGGCGGTGGTCCTGTACGCGGTGCTGGTCGTCGCGTGGGGCACCGCCGCCGCGGGCACCGTGCGCGGGCTGCTCAGGGGCGAGCTGCTCGCAGGGCCCGCTCCAGCACCCGTGGCGCCTCGGCCAGCGATGGCCCGTACCAGGTGAGGTGCCGTCCGCTGACGAGCGCGCAGGGCAGGCCGGGGAAGGCCTCGGGGCCGTCGTCGGCGGTGAAGCGGTAGGGCTCGTCCGGGAGGATCACCACGTCCGGCGCCGCCGCGCGCAACTCCTCCAACGGGATGCGGGGGTAGCGCTCGGGGTGCGCCGTGTGCACGTGGTCGATGCCGAGGCGGGTCAGGACGTCGCCCGCGAAGGTGTCGCGGCCCAGGACCATCCAGGGGCGGCGCCAGATCGGCACGACCGCCGTCAGGCGGGTCACCGGCCGCGGCAGGGACGACCAGGTGTGCTCCGCCTCGTCCAGCCAGCGCGGGCGCGCCGCCACCCCGCAGGCGTCCAGGACCCGGGCCAGTTCCCGGAAGGCGCCCGGCACGTCGCGGATCTCCGTCACCAAGACCTCGACGCCCGCCGCGCGCAGGGCCGCGAGGTCGGGCTCGCGGTTCTCCTCCTCGTTGGCGATCACCAGGTCGGGGGCGAGGGAGACGATCCGGTCGGGCTTCGGGTTCTTCGTGCCGCCGACGCGTACGACGTCCAGGCCGGGCGGATGGGTGCACCAGTCGGTGGCGCCGACCAGGGCGCCGGGCGCGGAGAGGGCCACGGCCTCGGTCAGCGAGGGGACCAGCGAGACGACCCTCACCGGCGCGGCCGGTCGCGGACCGCCTCGATGTGCTCCGCCACGGCGACGACGACCACGCGGGTGTCCGACTCCGTGGCCCGCCACCGGTGCCGTACGCCGCCGGTGAGGTACAGCGTGTCGCCGCGGCCGAGCCGGTAGGCGCGGCCCTCCGCCTCGATCTCCACCGCGCCGTCGGCGACGTACATCAACTGGTCGTTGCGGTACTGGAATTCCCGGCCCGCGTCATGGTCGCCGATGAACTCGGAGGCGTGCATCTGGTGGTGGCCGCGCACCAGCGAACGGGTCCGGGGCCGGGGCAGCGGTTCGCCGTTCTCGGCGCGGACGACGTCCACGCTGCACGCCGGGTCGGCCGCGGCGAGGAGTTCCACGGCGGTGGTGCGCAGGGCGTCGGCGACCTTCTCCAGGGAGCTTCGGCTGGGACGCGCCCGGTCGTTCTCGATCTGGCTCAGGAACGGGACCGACAGGCCGCTGCGCTCGGCCACGGCGGCGAGGGTGAGCTCCAGCGCGCGGCGCCGGCGGCGTACGGCCGCGCCCACCCGAAGGGACTGCTCTTTGTGGTCGCCCATCGCTCCGGCTCCCTCCTTCGCCCGTCGATCCGGTCCCCGTGCGCCGGTCTCCCGCCGCACTGCTTCTGTTGAGTTGTCTGCACCCTACGCATGTTCGGCAAACCGTTTCATGCGCCCGTCACATCGACGTCATACAGGGCGGTGCGCGACCTCATGGTTCGCGCCAGGGGATCCGCCGCCTTCAGGGGAGGGGGCGGATTCCTCCTACGGGAGGAACAGGGTGCCAGGAGGGGCTCTGGGGGTGGCGTCGCGCTCTGTGGTTGTCCGGATCCTGCTCGTGGAGACGGGTGCGGGGCAGGACGCGTCGTGTTCGCGTCCCGCCCCGCACCGCATCCGGACTCACTGCGGCGTCATGCGCTCCACCATGTCGGGGTGCTCCTTCAGCCACGCGGCGACGGCCTCTTCCTCATGGCCCTGACCGCGGTTCTTGATCTCGCTCTCCAGGGTGCCGAGCTCCTCCTCGGTCATCTTGAAGTTCTTGATCCACTTCGTGAGCTGCGGATACTCCTCGGGGAACTTCTCGTTGGAGATGGTGCGGATCGTGTTGCCCTCGCCGAAGGCCTTCTTGGGGTCCTTCAGCTTGGTCAGCTCGTAGTCGCTGTACGCCCAGTGCGGCGACCAGAGCGTGACGGCGATCGGCTCCTTCTTGGCGTAGGCGCGCTTCAGCTCGGCCAGCATGGCCGGGGTGGAGCCGTCGACGACCTCGTACTCCTTGTCCAGGCCGTAGGCGGGCAGGACCTTGTTCTTCGCCAGGTCCATCTCGCCGGTGCCCGGTTCGATGCCGATGATCTTCCCCTTGAAGGTGCCGGACTTGCCCTTGAGGTCCTCCAGGGAGTCGACGCCCTTCACATAGGACGGTACGGCGATCTCCAGGGAGGTCGGTTCGTACCAGGTGCCGAGGTCCTTGAGCCGGTCCTTGTTCTTGTCCCAGTAGTTCTTCTGGGCATAGGGCAGCCAGGCGTCGAAGTTGAGGTCGAGATCACCCGAGGCCAGGCCCGTGTAGACGGGGCCGACGTCCATCTGCTTCAGGTTCAGCTTGTAGCCGCGCCGCTCGAGGACGTTCTTCCACAGGTAGGTGACGGCGATGTCCTCGTCCCAGGGGAACCACGCCACGTCCAGGGGCTGCTTGGCCTCGGCGGGCGTGCTGCCGCCGGCGTTCTCCACCGGGGCCATCTTGTCGGCGAAGCCGGGGTTCTGCTTCAGCCAGGCGCGCACGGCTTCCTGCTGGTTGCCCTTGCCGGCCTTGTTGATCTCGGCTTCGAGGCTGGTGAGCTCCTTCTCGTTCATCTTGAAGTTCTTCAGCCACTCGGCGACCGTCGGGTCGTCGTCCGCGAGGCCCTTGCGGGACAGCGTGTGCACGCCGTCGCCCTTGCCCCAGGCGCCCTTGGGATCCTTGAGCTTCTTGAGGTCGTAGTCGTTGTACGCCCAGTGCGGCGACCAGAGCGTGACGACGATCGGCTTCTTCTGGGCGTAGGAGCGCTTCAGCTCGGCCAGCATGGCGGGCGTGGAGCTGTCGACGACCTTGTACTCCTTGTCCAGGCCGTACTCCTTGAGGACCTTGCTCTTGAGCAGGGCCATCTCGCCGGCGCTGGGCTCGATTCCGGTGATCTTGCCACCGAACTGCGAGGCCTTGCCCTTGAGGTCCTCGAGGGAGTCGATGCCCTTCATGTAGGAGGGCACGGAGAGCTCCAGGGACGTCTTGTCGTACCAGGAGCCGAGGTCGTCGAGCTGCTTGCCGTACTTCTTCCAGTACTGGGCGTGGGTCGTGGGCAGCCAGCCGTCCGTCTGGAAGTCGACGCTGCCCTGGGCGAGCGAGGTGTACAGCGGGCCGGCTTCGAACTGCTTGGCCTCGACCTCGTAGCCGCGCTGCTCCAGGACCTCCTTCCACAGGAAGGTGGAGGCGACGCCCTCGTCCCAGGGGATGTAGCCGATGCTGATCTTCTTGCCCTGGCCGACGTTCTTGCCGCCCGCCACGGCGGTGGAGTCGGCGCTCTTGCCGAAGACGCCCATGCCGCCCGCGGCGAGCGCGAGGACGACGACGCCGACCACGGCGACGACCGGGCGGGGCCGGTAGGACCAGATCCTCAGACCCTGGGCGGCGCGCAGCTTGGCGGCGGCGCGGCGGCCGAGCGGGGAGACCTGGGTGCCCAGGGCGCTGGTCATGCGGTCCAGGTAGATCGCGAGGATCACGATGGCCACACCGGCCTCGGAACCCAGGCCCACGTTGAGCTGACCGATGGCCTCGTTGACGTCGCCGCCGAGGCCGCCGGTGCCGACCATGCCGGCGATCGCGGCCATGGACAGGCCGAGCATGATGACCTGGTTGACGCCGGCCATGACGGTGGGCAGGGCGAGCGGGAGCTGGACGCGCAGCAGGGTGTTGCGGGGTGTGGTGCCGAACGCGTCGGCGGCCTCGACCAGTTCCTTGTCGACCTGCCGGATGCCCAGCTCGGTCATGCGCACGCCCGGGGCGAGCGCGAAGATCAGCGTGGCGACGATGCCGGCGGGGGCGCCGGTTCCGAAGAACAGGATCGCCGGGATGAGGTAGATCATCGCGGGCAGCGTCTGCATGAAGTCCAGGACGGGCCGGACCAGACCGCTGACGCGGTCCGAGCGGGCCGCCCAGATGCCGACGGGTATGGAGATCACGAGCGCGATGACGGTCGCCACGAGGACGAGCGCCAGGGTGATCATCGCGTTCTCCCACAGTTCGAGGGAGTCGATGAACGCGAATCCCACGAATGTGAGGACACCGGCGAGCGTGCCGCGCAGCCAGAAGGCGACCACGGCGAAGATGCCCGCGAGGAGGAGCGGTTCGGGGGCCTGGAGGACGGCGTTGATGCCGTCGTAGAGGCCGAGGAAGACGGTCTTGCAGAAGTCGAACAGCCACGCCATGTGGGTGGTGAGCCAGTCGACCGCGTCGTTGACCCAGGTGCCGAGCTCGATCCTAGGCACGGGCGGTCACCTTCTCTCCGCCCTTGTCCCGCGGGGAGTCGCAGGGCTGCGGGGTGGCGTCCTGCTCGTCGCCGAGGAAGCCGATCAGGCGCTGCCGGGGGACGACGCCGATCTGCTTGTTGTCCTTGTCCACGACCGAGACGGGGTGGGAGAGCCGGGCGCTGATCGCGCACAGCTCCGTGAACGGGGTGTCGGCCGTGGCGGTCCGGCACCGGCAGCCGGGGTCGTCGGCGGTGGCCGAGGGGTCCATGAGCTCGCCCGCGGTCAGGACGCGGGAGCGGTCGACGTCCTGGGTGAAGGAGGCGACGTAGTCGTTCTCCGGTCGCAGCAGGATGTCCTGGGCGGTGCCGATCTGGACGATCCGGCCGTCGCGCATGACGGCGATGCGGTCGCCCAGGCGCATGGCCTCGTTCAGGTCGTGGGTGATGAAGACGATCGTCTTCTTGAGCTTCTGCTGGAGCTCGAGCAGCTGGTCCTGCATGTCGCGGCGGATCAGCGGGTCCAGGGCGCTGAAGGACTCGTCCATCAGCAGCAGGTCGGCGTCGGTGGCGAGCGCGCGGGCGAGACCGACGCGCTGCTGCATGCCGCCGGACAGCTCGTCGGGCCAGGACTTCTCCCAGCCGGCCAGGCCGCACAGGGCGAGCGCCTCGTCGGCGCGGCGTACGCGCTCGGCGCGGGGCACGCCCTGCACTTCCAGACCGTAGGCGGCGTTCTCGCGCACACTGCGGTGCGGGAAGAGCGCGAAGTGCTGGAACACCATGCTGATCTTCCGGGAGCGGACCTTGCGCAGTTCCCGGTCGCCGAGCGCGGTCAGGTCCTGGTCGTCGAAGCGGACGTGCCCGGCGGTCGGCTCGAGCAGGCCGTTCAGCATGCGCAGCAGGGTGGACTTGCCGGATCCGGACAGACCCATGACGACGAAGATCTGGCCGGGCTCCACGGTGAAGGAAGCGTCGATCACGGCGGCGGTCGTGCCCTCGGCGCGCAGATCCTCCCGGTCGGCTCCGTCACGGAGCCGCTCGACCGCTCGGTCCGGTCTTCTGCCGAACACTTTGTACAGGCTCTCTGCCTGAAGCCTCGCTGACACGTGCACCTCAATCTCGACGGCAATAGAACAGAGCGAGGACAGGGCCGCAAACAGTTGAAATGCGCAACCAGCCTCGCTCTGGGGCCGCGCCTCCCCCGGATCCGGAAAGCCAAACCCACAAGTGGGGCGCTTCACACAAGACGCACACACGGCAACGCGCTGCTCAGCGGCGAGTGGCTGTCAGTGGCGTACGGCATGATGCGGGGCGTGACCGGACGACTGATGCTCCTCGACACCGCCTCCCTGTACTTCCGCGCCTACTTCGGCGTCCCGGACTCGGTCAGGGCCCCGGACGGCACGCCGGTGAACGCCGTGCGCGGGCTGCTCGACTTCATCGACCGCCTGGTCAAGGACCACCGGCCCGACCAGCTCGTGGCCTGTATGGACGCCGACTGGCGGCCGCACTGGCGGGTGGAGCTGATCCCCTCGTACAAGGCGCACCGCGTCGCCGAGGAGCGCGCGGCCGGCCCGGACGAGGAGGAGGTGCCCGACACGCTGTCGCCGCAGGTGCCGGTCATCGAGGCGGTGCTGGACGCGGTCGGCATCGCGCGCGTGGGCGTCGCGGGGTACGAGGCGGACGACGTGATCGGCACGTTCACCGCGCGGGCCGAGGGCCCGGTCGACATCGTCACGGGCGACCGGGACCTGTACCAGCTGGTGGACGACGCGCGCGGGGTGCGCGTGCTGTACCCGCTGAAGGGCGTGGGCACGCTCCAGCTCACCGATGAGGCCGTGCTGCGCGGGAAGTATGGGGTCGGCGGGAGCGGGTACGCGGATCTGGCCCTGCTGCGCGGCGACCCCAGCGACGGCCTGCCGGGCGTGCCCGGCGTCGGCGAGAAGACGGCCGCCAAGCTGCTGGCCGAGTACGGGGACCTGGCCGGGATCATGGCGGCGGTCGAGGACCGGCGGTCGAAGCTCACGCCGACGCAGCGCAGGCGGCTGGACGAGTCGCGCCCCTATCTGGCGGTCGCGCCGAAGGTGGTCCGGGTCGCGGACGACGTACCGCTGCCCGATGTCACCACGGCGCTGCCCCGGTCCCCGCGCGACCCGGCGGAGCTTCAAGCGCTGGCGACCCGCTGGGGACTGGGCGGCTCACTGGAGCGTCTTCTGACCACACTGGCGGTGTGACGGGGGCGGGCCGACGGCCTCCCGGAGACCGGCGGTGTTCATGAACCTCTCATTCGGGAGGTGTTAAGTGGGGGCGAGGTGCTAACTTAGGTAAGCCTAACTATGCGAGACAGGGAGGTCCTCATGGCAGAGCGACCCGGACGCCAGCCGCGTAAGCCGCATTCCGCTCAGGTCGTCCGCACCGAGCGGCTGACTCCGCACATGCAGCGTGTGGTGCTCGGCGGCGAGGGCCTCGCCGACTTCGCGGCGGGCGCGTGCACCGACCACTATGTGAAGCTGCTGTTCGCACCCGAGGGCGTGACCTACCCGGAACCCTTCGACATGCAGCGCGTTCGCTATGAGCTCCCCCGCGAACAGTGGCCGGTGACCCGGACGTACACGGTGCGCCAGTGGGACGCCGAGCACCGCGAGCTGACCCTGGACTTCGTCATCCACGGCGACGAGGGCCTGGCCGGTCCCTGGGCGGTGCGCGTCCAGCCGGGCGAGGTCGTGCGCTTCATGGGACCGGGCGGGGCCTACGCGCCCGACACCGACGCCGACTGGCATCTGCTAGTCGGTGACGAGAGCGCGCTGCCCGCGATCGCCTGCGCCCTGGAGGCCCTGCCGCGCGGCGCCAAGGCCTTCGCCTTCGTGGAGATCTCCGGCCCCGAGGAGGAGCAGAAGATCGACTCGGACGTGGACGTCGTCTGGCTGCACCGCGGCGACCGGCCCCTCGGCGAGGCGCTGGTCGAGGCGGTACGGAGCCTGGAGTTCCCCGAGGGCCGGGTGCACGCCTTCGTCCACGGCGAGGCACACTTCGTCAAGGAGCTGCGCCATCTGCTCCGGGTCGAGCGCCACATCTCGCGCGAGGACCTGTCGATCTCCGGCTACTGGCGACGCGGCCACGACGAGGACGGCTGGCAGGCCTCGAAGCGGGACTGGAACGCGCGCATCGAGGCGGAGCAGGAGAACACCCCGGCCGCCTGAGCGCCGCGAGCGCGACGGGCCTCGGCGACGCGACGCCCCTTCAGTCACCCCGCACTCGCGCGTGCAGATGCGCGTCGTGCCTGCCGTCCGGCTGCAGGAGGGCGCTGCGCTTGGTGCCCTCGAGGAGGAAGCCGGTCCTGGTGGCGACGCGGCAGGACGCCTCGTTGCGCACGGCGTGCAGCAGTTCCAGGCGGTGGAAGCCGGTCTCGTCGAGGGCCCAGCGGGTCAGTGCGGTCGTGGCACGCGCGGCGATGCCACGGCCCCGTACAGCCGGGACGGTCCAGTACGCCACCTCCGCCACACCGTCGTCGAGCCGTATCTCGCGCAGCGCGACCCGCCCCAGCAGCGAGCCGGAGTCCGCGTCGGTGACGGCCCACTGCGCCTCCCGCTCCTCCTCCCACGCCCGGTGCCAGTCACGGATCCAGCCGGTGACCTCCTCCTCGGAGTCGGCGGCCCGGGCGTGCCACTGGTGCATCACGGGATCCTGGAAGACCTCGTACACCGCGGGCGCGTCCGAGACCTGCCAGGGACGCAGGAGGAGTCCGTCGCCGGTGGCGAGGGTGGGCTGCGGGCGGTGGGCGAGGGTCCCGGCGGCCAGGACCGGGCTGGTGAGGAACGGCATGCCCCGCATCCTGGCAAGGACGTGAGGGACTTCCCCAGTGGTTTTCCGCCCGGCGCGCCGGTCCTCGTACGCTGGGCGCGATGAGACGCAAGCCCCGCATCCCGCCCTCTCCCCTGCCGCAGCGCCACGGCGTGGATCCGGTACGGGTGCGGCTGCCCGTCGCCCGGTCGTGGACCACCGTGCGCGAGCACCTGGTGGAGCGGCTCAGCGGCGCGGGTGCGGGGGTCGTCGACGGCATGTTCGACGCGGGGCGGATCGTCGGGGCGGACGGACGGGCCGTGGCGGCGGACGCGCCGTATGTGCCGGGGATGTTCGTGTGGTTCCACCGGGAGCTGCCCGAGGAGGTGCCGGTGCCCTTCCCGCTGGAGGTCGTGCACCGGGACGAGCACATCGTCGTCGTCGACAAGCCCCACTTCCTCGCCACCACCCCGCGCGGCAGCCATGTCACCGAGACCGCGCTGGCCAGGCTGCGCCGGGAGCTGGACATCCCCGCGCTCGGCCCCGCACACCGCTTGGACCGCCTCACCGCGGGGCTCGTGCTGTTCACCGTGCGCCCCGAGGAACGCGGCGCGTACCAGACCCTGTTCAGTGACCGCCGGGTCCACAAGGAGTACGAGGCCGTCGCCCCGTACGACCCCGCCCTCACGCTGCCCCGGACCGTACGCAGCCGGATCGTGAAGGAGCGCGGGGTGCTCACCGCCCGGGAGGTGGCGGGCGAGCCGAACGCCGTGAGCCGTGTCGAACTCGTCGAGCACCGTCCGGGAGGAGCGGGCGAGCTCGCCCGGTACCGGCTGGTGCCCGGCACCGGGCAGACGCACCAGCTCAGGGTGCACATGACCGCGCTGGGGGTGCCGATCCTCGGCGACCCGCTCTACCCGGAGGTGACCGACCCCGTACCGGCCGGTGACTTCCGGCGCCCGCTCCAACTGCTGGCACGGGCCCTGGAGTTCACCGATCCGGTCACGGGCGAGGAGCACCGGTTCCGCAGCGGCCGGGAGCTCTCGGCTTGGGCGTCGTACGACCGGTGGGCCGCCGGGACGTACGACGGCCCGTCAGCCGGTCAGTAGCCGCGCCACCAGCTCAGGAAGCGCTGCCAGACGCCCTTGGGGCGGGCCGGTTCCTGAGCCGCTGCCGGAACCTGCGGATACACAGGGGCCGGCTGGGGCTGCGCCGGGGCCGGCTGCGGCTGGGCGGCGGCCGGTGCGGCCTGCGGCCGGGGGCTGCCGATCTGCCAGTCGGAGCGCTGCGCGGGGACCTGCTTGTGGTTCGGCGGCTCCGTCACGTCCTGCGGCGGCTTGGGCGAGAACGTCACCGGCATCTCCACCAGGTGCCGGGAGGCGATGGACGCCGTCCAGCGCAGCTCCTCCTCGTCGCAGTCGAGTTCGACGTCGGGCAGCCGCATCAGCAGCGCGTCGACGCCGACATCGGCGATGGAGCGGCCGACGTCCTGGCCGGGGCACTCGTGCGGGCCGCCGCCGAACGCGAGGTGCGAGCGGTTGCCCTGCATGCTGGCGGACAGGTCGGGCCGTACCCGCGGGTCGACGTTGGCCGGGGCCGGGGCGAAGAGCAGTCCGTCGCCCCGGCGGATGCGCTGACCGCCCAGCTCGGTCTCCTGCTTGGCGAAGTAGGCGAAGACCGTACTGAACGGCGGTTCGTTCCACAGGGACTGCTCCACCGCCTCCGGCACCGTCATCTGGCCGCCGTTGAGCTGGGCCCGGAAGCGCGGGTCGATCAGTACCGTGAGCAGCACGTTGGACAGCAGGTTGGTGGTCGCCTCGTAGGCGGCGAAGAGCACCAGGCGCAGGTGCTCCCTGACCTCGTCGTCGGTCAGCCGGGCCGGGTGGGTGATCAGGTAGCTGGCGAAGTCCTCCTCCGGCTGGGCGCGGCGCCGCGCGGTGAGCCGGCTCAGGGCGTCCATGACGTAGGAGTGGCTGGCGATCGCGGTCTCGGTGCCCTTGAGCGCGTCGCGGGCGGCCTCGACGAGACGGTCGTTGTACTCGTCGGCCATGCCGAGGATCTCGCACATCACGGCCATCGGCAGGTGCTCGGCGAACTGGCCGACGAGGTCGGCCTCGCCCTGCTCGCAGAAGCGGTTGACGATGGCCTGCGTGCTGCGGTTGATGTAGCGGCGCAGGCTGCGGAAGTCGATGGTCGAGATGGCGCCCATGACCGCGCCGCGCAGCCGCTTGTGCTCGTCGCCCTCGGCGTGCGAGGCGATGGGCTGCCAGGCGATGTGCGGCATCAGCGGGTGGTCGGGCTTGACCAGGCCGTCCTTGAGCGGGGTCCAGATGCGGCTGTCCCGGCAGAACTGCGAGGGCGAGCGCACCATGTGCAGGTTCTCGGCATGTCCGAGGACGACCCAGATCGGTACGTCGTCGTGGAGCAGCACGGGCGCCACGGGGCCGTGGTCCTTCCGCAGCTGCTCGTACAGCGCTCCCAGATCCTCCGACTCGTGCAGCCGGTGCAGTCCGCCGGGCCCGAGGCCGTGTGCGGGGCAACCGGGGGGCGGGCCGAGCCGGGAGGCGTCGGTATCGGTCGGGGTGTGGGATTCAGGCGTCACAGTGGTCGCTCCGAAACTGAAGTGAATCCAGGTGTCTGGTGGGGGAAAGCGGGGGTGGAGTGGGGCGGGTACGGGATCAGGTGCGCGAGCCCGTCATGGCGAGCGAGTGCAGGAAGCGCATGAGGGTCATCAGGACGTCACGGCTGGAGGCCCGGCGGCGTACGTCGCACTCCATGATCGGGATGTCCGGGGCGAGGTCGAGGGCCGTACGGAGCTCCTCGATGGCGTAACGCGGGGCGTCCGGGAAGGAGTTGACCGCCACCACGAACGGCACACCGCGCTCCTCCAGCCGCCCCATGACGTCGAAGCTGACCTCCAGCCGACGGGTGTCGACCAGCACGACGGCGCCGAGCGCGCCCTCGAACAGGCCGTTCCACAGGAACCAGAAGCGCTGCTGGCCGGGTGTGCCGAACAGGTACAGCACGAGCTGGTCGGTGATGCTGATGCGGCCGAAGTCCATGGCGACGGTGGTGGCCGTCTTGGACGCGGAGCCGAAGTTGTCGTCGACACCGATACCGGCCTGCGTCATGGTCTCCTCGGTGGTCAGCGGTGTGATCTCGCTGACGGAGCCGACCATGGTCGTCTTGCCGACGCCGAAGCCACCCACGATCACGATCTTGGCCGCGGACTGTGCCGTGTGGGGCAACTGGTCCTCGGCCCGGGGGCCCGGGATGGTGTCAGAGCCTTTGAAGTCCATTCATCACCGCTTCGAGAAGGGAACGGTCGGTGCGTGACTGGCGGACGATCGGGGCGCGCGCCTGCACCAGTTCCGCCGTCAGCAGCTCGGTGAGCAGCACGCCCATCGCGCTGAACGGCAGGTGGAGGTAGGCCGAGAGCTCGGCCACGGACAGGGGGGCGGCGCAGAGCCGGAGCAGCGCCGCCTGCTCGGGGGAGGCGGAAGGCGGCGGGTCATCGGCACGCGCCACGATTAACGTGACCAGGTCGAGCTCGGCCCGTTCTCCGTCGGGGCCGGCCACCACATACATCCGCTCCGGGTTTCTGACCTTGCCCTCGCCCTCCTCGGGCGGGGGCGATTCCGGGGTGGGGTCGCGCCGCTGGCGTTGCGGAGGCGTCATACGATCTGCCCGTTGCGCCGGGGCGGAGTGGTCAGATGGCCACCGATCCGGACGATGAGGTCACGCATCATCGCGCTCATCCGGCCGGGTTCGCACCGCACGTCGGAGAGCACCGCGAGGAAAGCGTTGGCGCCGGCGTTCATCAGATAGAAGTAGCCACGGTCGATCTCGATCATGACGAGCTTCATCTCGCCGTCGCCCACGGTGAGTTCCTGGCAGATGCTGCCCGCGAGGGACTGCAGGCCGGCGCAGGCCGCGGCGACCCGGTCGGCCGCGTCGGGCTCACCGCCGTAGCGGGCGATGCGCAGACCGTCGGCCGAGAGCACCACGATCATCTCGATGCCCGGCACGCCGTTGGCGAGCTCCTTGAGCATCCAGTCGAAGTTGCCTCGCTGCTGGATCACTTGAGGTCCCCCTCGTCATCGGCCTCGGTCCGGGCCGGGTCGTTGATCAGGTGCAGATACTTGGTCGGGTTCCGCAGGAAGTCCGTCGGGTGGGTGCCGGGTTCGATGCCCTGCTTGAGTCCCTCCCAGAAGGCCTCGAGGCCCTTGCCGGGGGCGTCCGGCGCCGACATGTCGCGCAGCGGCTTGGACTCGGGCTCCGCCGTCGCCGCCCAGGGGTTGTACTCGCCCCGCTCCTCGGCCTCCCGGTCGGCCTTCTCGTTGGCGGCCTGCTGGGCGAGTCGCTCGGAGAGCGGCATCTTCACCCGGCTGCGGCGTTGCGGCAGACCGTTCGCCGTCCACTCGGTGACCTCGGGAACGTCGTCGTCCTCCATGGAGACCGTCTCGGGGATGCGCGGGCTGGTGGGACGGCGCCTCTTGGGTGCGCGCTTGGGGCCCTCGGGAATGCCGACCGTCATGGGGGCGCCGGTGGCGCCGATGCCGTGGGCGAGTCCGACACCGGGCTCGTGGGTGACCATCTCGCTGGGCACGATGAGGATGGCGCGGACGCCGCCGTAGGCGGAGGCGCGCAGCGACACCTGCATGTTGTACGCCGTGCAGAGGCGGCCGACGACGGCCAGGCCCAGCCGCGGGTGCTCACCGATGTCCTGGAGGTCGACGCCCGCCTTGGCGGCCTCCAGCATGCCCTCGATCCGGGCTCGCGCCTCCTCGTTGAGGTTGACACCGCCGTCCTCGATCTCGATGCAGACGCCGGTCTGCACCTCGGTGGCGGTGACGTGCACCTTGGTCTGCGGGGGCGAGTAGCGCGTGGCGTTGTCGAGGAGCTCGGCGGCGGCGTGGATGACCGGCTCGACGTAGATGCCCTTGACGCTGATCTTGGCGATGGACGACAGCTGGATGCGCCGGTACTCCAGGATGCGGGACATGGCGCCGCGCAGCGTGCTGTACAGGGACACCGGCTCGGGCCACTGGCGTCCGGGGCGGCCGCCGCCGAGGACGGAGACGGAGTCGGCGAGGCGGCCGATCAGCGCGTTGCCGTGGTCGATGCGCAGCAGGTCGTCGAAGACCTCGGGGTTGCGGCCGTGGTCCTCCTCCATCTCCCGGAGTTCCTCGGCCTGCTGGTGGGCGATCGCCTGGACGCGGCGGGCGACCGTGACGAAGGAGCGAGCGGCGGCGTCACGCATGGTCACTTCGTTGTCGACGATCCTGAGCACCGTCAGGAGCGTCTCGACCTCCGGCTCGGGCAGGTCACGGTACGCGGGGTTGGCGAGGCCGAGCTTGCGAATCACCTCCCTGGGGGATTCTCCGGTGCGCAGCAGGTCGAGGGCGGCGGGGACGACCTCCCTCGAGAAGCGGACCAACTCGTGCTCGTGGCCGGCGATCCGCTGTTCCAGATACGCGCTGTGACGGGCGTGCTCGGCACGCTGGTTGCGCAGGGCACGGCCGCGGCGGACCGCTTCGGCCGCCGTCGCGATCACCAGCGCGGTGGCGATGCCGCCGCACCAGCCGACCGCGAGCCGGGCCGACTCCGCCACCAGGGCGACGGCGGCTCCGGACGCCGCGGCCATCGCTATGGCCGGCAGCAACAGCACGCGCGCGTAGGGAAGTTCACGGCGAACGGGAGGGGATTGAACACTCACCATGTAGGCCTTCTGACAGGAGTCGGCTGGGGTTCCACACAAATGGGGAACAAGCGCACGAATTCATCTCAAGCCGGTGCGCTGCGGGCGAGCTTAGTCCGACCGGATCATCGCCGTGTCATATTCAGCATCCGCCGGAAACCGGACGCGAAGGGATAGTACGCTCGGTCGTTTACACGCTGCGACATCGTTCGAATGCAGTACGTAACGGCGTACAGATATACGAAAACCACTCACCGTGACGGGTGAGTGGCCTCAGGACAACGCCCCATCAGGGGCGCGGGGAACTGCGCGAGCAACCACATCCGGACGGACACCCGCGCAACAAACGATCACCCCACCGACGAGTAGGCGACAACCCCCCGCAGCAACAGATCAACAGCCTTACGCGCGTTCTTCACGACAGAAGACCCCTGCGGTGCCGCCGCCGCGATCTGCCCCAGCACATCGATCACCTGCTTGCACCACCGCACGAAGTCCCCCGCCGGCATCTCCGCCTCACGCAGCACCTCGTCGAGCCCCGACCCGGAGGCCCACATGTACGCGGCCCAGGCGAACCCCAGGTCCGGCTCACGCTGTCCGACACCCTCGGTCTGGGTGATCCGGAACTCCTCCTCCAGCGCGTCCAGCCGCCCCCAGATCCGCACCATCTCACCCAGCGCGGCCTTGGCCTTCCCCGACGGCAGCTTCGGCGCCATCGCGTCGTCCGCCGCGCGCGCCTCGTACACCAACGCCGAGACGCAGCCCGCCAGTTCCGCCGGGCCGAGCCCCTCCCAGACGCCCTCGCGCAGGCACTCGCTGGCGAGCAGGTCCAGCTCGCCGTACAGCCGCGCGAGCCGCTTGCCGTGCTCGGTGACCTCGTCGCCGCGCAGGTAGTCGAGCTCGGTCAGCAGCGCGACGATCCGGTCGAACGTCCGCGCAATGGTGTTCGTACGGCCCTCGATCCGCCGCTCCAGCTGCGAGGTGTCCCGCAGCAGCCGGTGGTAGCGCTCGGCCCAACGGGCGTGGTCCTCACGGTCGTCGCACCCGTGGCAGGGGTGTGCGCGCAGTGCGGTCCGCAGCCGGGCGATCTCGCGGTCGTCGGCCGCCTGGGAGCGCCGCTTGCGGTGCCGGTCGGCCGGGATGTGCCCGGCCTTGGTGCGCAGCGCGGACGCGAGGTCCCGACGGGACTGCGGGGAACGCGGGTTGAAGGACTTCGGGATCCTCATCCGCTCCAGCGGCTCGACCGGCACCGGGAAGTCCATGGACGCCAGCCGCTTCACCTGCCGCTCGGCGGTCAGCACCAGCGGGCGCGGCCCGTCGTGGTGCTCGAAGCCCCGGTGGCCGTTCGAACGGCCCGCGGGCAGGCCCGGGTCCAGCACCAGCGCCAGGCCCGCGTACTTGCCGGTGGGCACATGGATGACGTCACCGGGCTTCAGCTTCTCCAGCGCGACCGCTGCCTCGGCGCGCCGCTGTGCCGCGCCCTGCCGGGCCAGGTCGTTCTCGCGGTCCTTCAGCTCGCGGCGCAGCCGGGCGTACTCCTCGAAGTCGCCGAGGTGGCAGGTCATGGAGGCCTTGTAGCCCTCGAGACCCTCCTCGTTGCGCTGCACCTGGCGGGAGATGCCGACGACCGACTTGTCCGCCTGGAACTGCGCGAAGGACGTCTCCAGCAGCTCTCGCGAACGGTGCCGGCCGAACTGCTCGACCAGGTTGACCGCCATGTTGTACGACGGCCTGAAGCTCGAGCGCAGCGGATATGTGCGTGTGCCGGCCAGGCCCGCAAGGTGCTCGGGGCTGGAGCCGCGCTGCCAGAGCACCACGGCGTGGCCCTCGACGTCGATGCCGCGCCGCCCCGCACGCCCCGTCAACTGGGTGTATTCGCCCGGGGTGATGTCCGCGTGCTGCTCGCCGTTCCACTTGACGAGCTTCTCCAGCACCACCGAGCGGGCGGGCATGTTGATGCCGAGGGCGAGAGTCTCGGTCGCGAACACGGCCTTGACCAGGCCGCGTACGAACAGTTCCTCGACGACCTCCTTGAAGGTCGGCAGCATGCCCGCGTGGTGGGCGGCGATGCCGCGCTCCAGGCCTTCCAGCCACTCGTAGTAGCCGAGGACGTGCAGGTCCTCGGTCGGGATGGAGGCCGTGCGCTCCTCGACGAGTGAACGTACCTGCTCGCGTGCCTCGTCGTCGTTGAGCCTGAGGCCCGCGTACAGGCACTGCTGGACGGCGGCCTCGCAAGCGGCGCGGCTGAAGATGAAGGTGATGGCGGGCAGCAGCCCCTCGGCGTCGAGCCGTTCGATGACCTCGGGCCGGCTCGGCGTCCAGACCCGGGAGCGCTGTCTGCGGTCGCGCTCGCGGTCGGCCTCGCGCATGGACCGGCCGCGCCGGCGGTCCTGGTACGACGGCCGGCTCGCCTCCATGCGGGCCATGCGTGTGAGGTCGGGGTTGACGGCCTTCTTGTGGCCCTCACCCTCCTCGAACAGGTCGTACATCCGCCGCCCGGCGAGAACGTGCTGGAACAGCGGCACGGGCCGGTGCTCGGAGACGATCACCTCGGTGTCACCGCGGACGGTGTCGAGCCAGTCGCCGAACTCCTCGGCGTTCGACACGGTCGCCGACAGCGATACCAGCGTGACCGACTCGGGAAGGTGGATGATCACTTCTTCCCACACGGCGCCCCGGAACCGGTCGGAGAGGTAGTGCACCTCGTCCATCACCACATGGCCGAGGCCCAGGAGGGTCTGCGAACCGGCGTACAGCATGTTCCGCAGCACCTCGGTGGTCATCACGACCACCGGGGCGTCGGAGTTGACGCTGTTGTCGCCGGTGAGCAGGCCCACCTTGTCCGTGCCGTAGCGGCGGCACAGATCGGCGTACTTCTGGTTCGACAGCGCCTTGATGGGTGTCGTGTAGAAGCACTTCTTGCCCTGCTGGAGAGCGAGGTGGACGGCGAACTCGCCCACGATCGTCTTGCCCGAGCCGGTGGGTGCGGCGACCAGGACGCCCTTCCCCGCCTCGAGCGCCTGGCAGGCCTCGATCTGGAAGGGGTCGAGGCCGAAGTCGTACATCTCGCGGAAGGAGGCGAGCGCGGTGGCCTGCTCGACAGCACGCTTGCGGGCTGCCGCGTACCGCTCGGCCGGTGAGAGGTCCTCTGTCATCGTGCTTTCGAGCGTACCGGGCCGCACTGACAACAGGACGATCATTATCCGGATCCATTCCTGTGAAACCGGGGATCGGCGCAGTTCAGGGGCCGACGACGCGCACGCCCCCGCGTACGCAGCGCGCGCTGAGCGGCAGCGGGCCGAGCGGCTCACCGTCCGCGTACCCGGTGATCCCGTCGGCGGCGATCTCGACCCGGGACGCCCGCAGCACGGTCACCGCCGGATGCCCGGCGTGGGTCCCCCGGTACACCCGCGGGAACACCCGCAGCAGGGTCGTGCGGCTGCAGTCCCCGACCACGGTGATGTCGAACAGCCCGTCGGTGAGGTCGGCGCCGGGGCAGATCCGCATTCCGCCGCCGTACGACGAGCCGTTGCCGACGGCCACCAGGGTCGCCTCGATCTCACGGAGCTCCCCGTCGTCGAGCCGGATGCGGTACGGGACGGGCCGGAACTCGGCGAGTTCGGCGATCATCGCCAGGTCGTACTTGAGGCGGCCCGAGGGCCACCGCATGCGGTTGCCCCGGTCGTTGACGCGGGAGTCGAAGCCGGAGGCGAGGACCGTGCCGAACCAGCGGTCGCCGACCTGGCCGAGGTCGATGTCGTGGATCCGGCCGCACTTGAGGGCGTCGGCGATCATGCGGCCCGCGGCGGCCGGCTCGCGCACGGGCAGGCCGAGGGCGCGGGCGAAGTCGTTGCCGGTGCCGACGGCGACCAGGCCGAGCGGGGTGCGTGTGCCCGCGACCGCCCGCAGCGCGAGGTTGGCCATGCCGTCGCCGCCGACGGCTATCAGCGCTCCGGTGCCGCCCTCGACGGCGGCACGCGCGCGAGTGAGGGCGTCGGCGGCGTCCTCACCGAGCACCGTACGCACCGAGAAACCGGCCGCCCGCAAAGCGGAAGCGGCCGGCTGCGCCGCGCGGGCGCCCCGGCCGCGGCCCGCGGTGGGGTTGACGAAGAGGGTGATCTCGCTGGTCACGCGACCGACCCTATGAGCTGCCTGCCGATCTTCAGGTCACGTCGTCATAACCGTTGACCCGGTCCGAGCGGTCCGAACTCGCCTGTTCGGGCAGGGCGGCGCGGCCGCTGGTCACGGGCTCGATCTCGCCGATGTCGTCGGGCGTGAGATCCAGCTCGGAGGCCTCGTCGTCGGCGGGGCCCAGGGCCTCGCGACGGCTGCGACGGCGGTCGTTGAGCAGGGAGAAGGCGACGGCCGCGAAGTACAGGACCCAGATCGGCCCGGCGAGCATCAGCATCGTCAGCGGGTCGGTGCTGGGCGTGGCGATGGCCGCGAAGACCGTGATGCCCATGATCATGCCGCGCCACCAGCCGAGCATGCGCTTGCCGGTGAGTGCTCCGGTGAGATTGAGCATGACCAGCAGCAGGGGCAGCTCGAAGGAGAGGCCGAAGACGAGCACCATCCGCATGACCAGGTCGAGCAGGTCGTCCAGCGGAAGGAGGTTGGACGTGCCGCCCGGGGTGAACTCGAGGAGCACCTTCGCCGTGGTGGGAAGCACCGTGTAGGCGAAGTAGGCGCCGATGATGAACAGCGGGGCGCCCGTGCCGACGAACGCGTACGCGTACTTCCTCTCGTGCCGGTGCAGACCCGGCGCGACGAAGGCCCACAGCTGGTAGAGCCAGACCGGCGAGGCCAGTACGACACCGGCCATCAGGGACACCTTCAGCGCCAGTGTGAAGGGGGTGATCAGACCGTTGATGGTGATCTGCGCACACGGCTTGGAGGACGCCCGCGACGCGGCCAGTTCCTGGAAGGTCTTGTCACAGCCGACCGAGTCGAGGATCGGCTTGGTGATCAAGTTGATGATGTCGTTGTAGAAGAAGGCGGCGACGACCGTGATGACGACGATCGCCAGCATCGCCTTGGCGAGCCGGTTGCGGAGCTCGCGAAGGTGCTCCGCGAGGGGCATCCGCCCCTCGGGATCCTTCTCCTGCTTGCGGGCAGACTTCAGCAACCCACGTTCCCATCTCGTGCGGCGGGCCGGAGGTCACCGGCCCTGCTTCAGCGCTTGGTCGTGTCCGTGGGCTCGTTGACCGGGCGGGAGCTGGTCACGTCACCGGGCGCTGCCTGGATGGTGCGCTGCGAGGGCTGCTCGTCGTTGTTGGGCGGGCCGGCCGGGGTCGTGGACGACTTGCTCTCGTCCTTCATCGCCTTGGCCTCGCTCTTGAGGATGCGGGCGGACTTGCCGAGCGACCGAGCCATGTCCGGAAGCTTCTTCGCGCCGAACAGCAGGATGATGACGACGAGGATGAGAATGATCTCGGGGGCTCCGAGCCTTCCGAACATAAGTCTTTACCTTCTCACCGAGGCGGCTGGGGTGGGATGCTGTCCGACCGGTCGGACATATGTCCGAACGATCGTGTTGACAGCGATCGTAACGCTCAGGGGTAAACGCGGGGCAATCCCTCTGCATCTCCTGTGCGTACTCCCGTCCGCGGCCAGTGCCTCGTTAACCGGGCCGCGATCAGCAGAGTACCTGTCCGAACCACAGAGGTGACAGGGCGAAGTGTCCCAAAGCGCAACTCACAGCCGCCTGCCGAACGGCTCACAGGGCGTCCACGGACCGGGCCGCGCTCCCCGCGGCCCGCTCCAGGTCCTCGGCGGCCCGGTTGATACGGCGCGCGGAGTCCGAAACCTGCCTGCCCAGGCGCTGTGCCTCCACGAAGACCCGGACGGCGAGCACCCCGAGCACGGCGAGACCCACGAACCCCACGGCAACCGCGAACATCGGCCAGAACATGCCGTCGAGCCTAGACCCTCCGGGAGGGACGGACGCCCAGACCCTCAGAGGGCCGGAGCGAGCCGCAGGGTCCGCACACCGCCGCCGGTGAGCAGCTCCACGATCCGCTCCCCCGCGGGCTTGCGGACGGACGCGCCGCACTCCGGGCAGGTGAAGGAGTAGAAGGTGGTGCGGCTGCTGGCGCCGATGGCGAGGCGCAGGGCTCCGGCGGTGAGTTCGAAGCGCTCCCGGCAGTCCGGACAGCCGGCCTTGAAGACCACCGGGGACACGCTCGTCATCCCGGCGAACGCGGACTCCACCGTCATGCCGCGCGCACCGGGCGTCACCGACTCGCTCACAGGCCTCGCTCCTCTTCCTGGGATCGGACGCCTCCGGGGCGCCCGGGTGACACCGATACGGGCCGGCTCACCAGCGTCGCCGGCCGGGTCCGTGCCCCGGCACCGCGGCCGGTGCCGGGGGCAGTCCCACTCGGCCGTCGACGCCGCGGGCACCCGCGCATCACGCGTGCCCGCCGTCCGGCCCGTCCGGGGCGAGGCGCACCGCGCTCACGCCGCGCGGCTCGCCGGTCTCGGCCGTCTCCACCGCGCCGGCCGTCCCGGCCGCCTCGATCCCGTCGTACGCCGTCAGCGCCTCGCGGGCCGCCTGCCGGGCGCTGTCGGCGAGCTCCGGCGGCGAGACGATGCGGCCGTCCCGCCCGAGCCGCAGCGCCAGGCGGCGGAGCGACGCGGGGTCGGGCGTGCGCAAGGTGATCTTCAGGCCGCCGTCGGGCAGTTCGTCCGCGCTGTCGTGCGGGTAGTACTCGGCGACCCAGCGGCCGCCGGGCCCGACCTCGACCACGACCTCCGGGTCCTCGGCCGCGGGCTGCACCAGGGCCTCCGACAGGTCCCGTAGCTCGATCTCCGGCGGCGCCGACGGCTCGTCCAGGATCTTGATCTCGGCGACGCGGTCGAGCCGGAAGGTGCGGCGCGCCTCGGAGCGGCGGCACCAGGCCTCGACGTAGGTGTGCCCGACGCTGACCAGGCGGATGGGGTCGATCTCCCGCTCGGTGACCTCGTCGCGCGCGGGCGAGTAGTAGCGGATCCACAGACGGCGGCGCTCGGCGATGGCCCGGTCGACGTCCGCGAAGACCCCGCCCTCGGACTCGAAGGTCACCGACAGGCGCGAGCTGGCCCCCGCCGTCTCGCCGGCCGCGGTCTCCACCTTGGCCGTCGCCCGCAGCAGCGCCTGGCGGTCGCTCTCGCGCAGTCCGGGCAGCGTGGCCACGGCCCGGGCGGCGACGAGCAGGGCGGTGGCCTCGTCGGCGGCGAGCCTCAGCGGCTCTGCGACATCGTCGGGGTTGTGCCACCAGATGCGCTCGCCGTCGGTGTCGATGTCGAGCAGATCGCCGCCGCGGAAGCTGGTGCCGCACATGGGCAGCACGTCGAGGTCGGAGACCAGCTCGTCCTCGGTGATGCCGAAGGCGCGCGCGACGTCCTCGACCCGGGCGCCGGGGCGCTCCTTCAGATACGTCACCAGCGAGAGCATCCGCCGGGTCTGGTCGATGGCGTTCACGGGCCTGACCGGTTTGCCTGCCACTGTCTCGTCCGCTCCCCCTCAGCCCTTGGCCACGGCCCGCAGCCGGTCCACCACGTCTGCCCGCAGCTCGGCGGGCTCCAGGACGACCACGTCCGGCCCGAACTCCACCAGCCAGGCGTCCAGCCCGTGGCCGTACGGAATCTCCAACTCGTCCCAGCCGTCGCCGAGTTCCCGTACGACGGTGGCCTTCGCCCGAAGGGGGTATCCCGCGCCCGAGCGCAGCCGGATCCGGGCGGAGCGGTCGGCGATCTCCCCGGCCCAGCTCGCGACGGTCTCACGGACGGTGACGACGTCCGGCACGTCCGCGGTGTAGCGGCCGCCGCGCGAGCGGACCTTGCCGGTGATCCGGGAGAGCCGGAAGACCCGCTCGGCGCCCCGGTCGCGGTCCCAGCCCGCGAGGTACCAGTGGCCCCGCCAGCACTCGAGCGCCCAGGGCTCCACGTGCCGCTGCTCGGGGTGGGCGGCGGTGGCCTTGCGGTAGTCGAAGACGACGGGGCGGCGGTCCCGGCAGGCGAGCATCAGCGGCTCGAACGCCGCCTCGTGCACGGGGATCCGCGGCTCCAGCGCGCCGTGCTGCCCGTAGGGGTCGACGTCCTCGGGGAGGCCGGCCGCGCGCAGCTTCTGCAGGGCACCGCTGGCCGCGCCGGCGAGCCGGGCCTGCTGCCACACCTTGGCGGCGACCCCGAGGGCCGCGGCCTCCTCGGCGTCCAGGGTGATGGGCGGGAGGCGGTTGCTGTCACGCCGGGCCAGGTAGCCGATGTCGCCGTCGAGGCTCTCGACGGTCTCGATGACCAGTCCGAGTTCGCGCAGGTCGTCCTTGTCGCGCTCGAACATGCGGTTGAAGGAGTCGTCGGATCCGGTGGCGCCGTTCCCCGGTCCGAAGGCCTCGACGTACGCCTCGATGGAGTCACGCAGCTCACGCTTGCTGAGCGGCCGCCGCGTCCCGAGCAGACACAGCGCCAGATTCATCAGCCGCTCGGCCTTGGCAATGGCCATCGACGCCCTTCGCCTCCCTATGGTGCTTACGACCGATGACCGTACCGCCCCGCGGTGGCCCGGCAAAGCCGAGGGCCCATGCCCGAACAGGCATGGGCCCCGCGTGATCGGGTCTGTCCGAACCTTGCTCAGACCCCGAGCAGGTCGACCACGAAGATCAGCGTCTCGCCGGGCTTGATCAGCGGGGTCGGGCTCTGGTTGCCGTAGGCGAGGTGCGCGGGGACGGTCAGCTGGCGGCGGCCGCCGACCTTCATGCCCTGCACGCCCTGGTCCCAGCCCTGGATGACCCGGCCGCCGCCCAGCGGGAAGCGGAAGGGGGTGCCACGGTTCCAGCTGGCGTCGAACTCCTCGCCGGTGCTGAAGGCGACGCCGACGTAGTGCACGGTGACGGTCTGGCCGGCCTGCGCGACCGGGCCGTCGCCTTCCCAGATGTCCTTGATCTCGAGGTCCGCCGGGGGCTCGCCGCCCGGGAAGTCGATCTCGGGCTTGTCGATGCTCACGTTTCTGGCTCCTGCTTGTCTGCGAAAAGGCGAACACGCACAGTCTTACATCCCCCGCACGTCAGAGCTTCGCGAGGATGTCCACCGAAAAGACCAGCGTGGAGTCCTTCTTGATGCCGCTGCCCTGCGGCGGGTTGTCGCCGTAGCCCAGCTTCGGCGGGATGACGATGAGGACCCGGCTGCCGACCTTCTTGCCGGTCAGACCCTGCGCCCAGCCCTTGACGACCTGCTGGAGCGAGAACGACACCAGCTGCTTGTTGGCGTACGAGGAGTCGAACTCCTTGCCGCCGTCCCACAGCACGCCCTTGTACTGCACGAGGACGCTGTCGGCGGCGGCGACCTTCTCGCCCTCGCCCTCCAGGACGTACTCCGCGACGAGCTTCGTCGGGGCGGTCGCCTTGGGCACCTCGATGGAGGGGGCCTTGCCGTCGGTGTTGGTGCCGACCTTGGGCAGGTCCGCGTCGTCCTGGGCGACCTTCTCGCCGTCGGCGGAGCTCTTGGAGTTGAACGTGTCCTGCACATCGACGACGAAGACCAGCGTGTCGGTGCCCTTGATGCCCGCCTGCGGGTTGCCCTGCGAGCCGTAGCCCCAGGTCGGCGGGACGGCCATCTCGACACGGCTGCCGGCCTTCTTGCCGGCCAGCGCGTACCGCCAGCCGTCGATGATCTGGCCCTGGGTGAGCTGGATGGCCAGGCGGGCCTTGCGGTCGTAGGAGTTGTCGAAGACCTTTCCGGTGCTCCAGACCTGGCCCAGGTAGTTCGCGACGACGAAGTCGTTCTCCGCGACGGTCTTGCCGCTGCCCGTGATCAGCGTCTTCACCGCGAGCTGCTTCGACGGTTCCCCGCTGCCCTTGGCGATCGTCGGCTTCTCGTCGAACTTCGTGCCCGCGGTGACCGCCGGCAGCGGACCGTCCACGATCTTCGGCGGCGGCGCCGAGGACGGAGCCGATGCCGAGGGCGAGGGCGAGGGACTGTCGCTGGCCTTGCTCGAATCCGACTTGTCGTCGCCGCATGCGGCGAGTGTGGCCAGTCCTGCGGGTACAGAGATGAGAAGTGAGCGTCGGCGCACTGTGGGGGCCTCGTAATCGATCGATCTCGTTGTTGGCGTGCGCGCAACTCTACGGCGTGAGCAGGGCGCCGTACTTGTAACGTACGGCGCCCGTGTGGCGTTCCGGCTGAATACCCGCCGGCGCATTTCCTCACATTCCGGCGATCAGCTTCTCCACCCGGTCGTCCACGGAACGGAACGGGTCCTTGCACAAGACCGTGCGCTGAGCCTGGTCGTTGAGCTTGAGGTGAACCCAGTCGACCGTGAAGTCACGGCGCTGTTCCTGGGCGCGCCGGATGAAGTCGCCGCGCAGCCGGGCCCGAGTGGTCTGCGGCGGAACCGACTTGCCCTCGAAGATCTTCAAGTCGTTGCAGATGCGTGCCGCCTGGCCCTTCTTCTCGAGCAGGTAGTACAGGCCACGACGGCGGTGGATGTCGTGGTAGGCGAGGTCTATCTGCGCGACCCGCGGATGCGACATGGTCATGTTGTTCTTGCTGCGGTACCGCTCGATGAGCTTGTACTTCATGACCCAGTCGATCTCGGTGCCGATACGGTCGAGGTCCTCGGCCTCGATCGCGTCCAGCGTGCGGCCCCAGAGCTCCAGGACCTGCTCGACGGTGCCGGTGCGGATGCCGCGGCGCTCGCAGAAGTCCACGGCCTTCTCGTAGTACTCGCGCTGCACCTCAAGGGCGGAGGCCTCGCGGCCGCTGGCCAGGCGCACCTTGCGCCGGCCGGTGATGTCGTGGCTGACCTCGCGGATCGCCCGGATCGGGTTCTCCAGGGTCAGGTCGCGCATCACGGTGCCCGCCTCGATCATGCGCAGCACCAGGTCGGTGGCGCCGACCTTGAGCAGCATGGTCGTCTCGGACATGTTGGAGTCGCCCACGATGACGTGCAGGCGGCGGTAGCGCTCGGCGTCCGCGTGCGGCTCGTCGCGTGTGTTGATGATCGGCCGGGAGCGGGTCGTCGCCGAGGAGACGCCCTCCCAGATGTGCTCGGCCCGCTGGCTGACGCAGTAGACGGCTCCGCGCGGCGTCTGCAGCACCTTGCCGGCACCGCACAGCAGCTGCCTCGTCACCAGAAACGGAATGAGAATGTCCGCGAGCCGGGAGAACTCCCCGTGCCGGGCGACCAGATAGTTCTCGTGGCAGCCGTAGGAGTTGCCCGCCGAATCGGTGTTGTTCTTGAAGAGGTAGACGTCGCCCGCGATTCCCTCCTCGTGCAGGCGTCGTTCGGCGTCCACCAGGAGTCCCTCGAGAATGCGCTCGCCCGCTTTGTCGTGGGTGACCAGTTCGGTCACGTTGTCACATTCCGGTGTGGCGTATTCCGGATGTGAGCCCACGTCGAGATAGAGGCGGGCGCCGTTTCGCAGAAAGACATTGCTGCTGCGGCCCCATGACACGACACGGCGGAAGAGGTACCGCGCCACCTCGTCAGGAGACAGGCGGCGCTGTCCCCTGAACGTGCACGTGACGCCGTACTCGTTCTCCAGCCCGAAAATGCGGCGGTCCATGAGGGAACATTACGCCCGATCCCCTGAACTGAAACGGGGTTCGGGGGCACGGTTTGGATCATTTTCCGAACCGGACACAACAACCGCTCCCCCGCCGGGAGCTGCGAGTACCCGCCCTGTGGCGGCCAAAACCAGCAGGGACACGCCACCCGCCGCACCCGGTACGGCGAAGCCCCACAGAGCCCCGCCCGCCTCCACGACGGGTCCCGCGACGCCCGCTCCGACCGAGTGGCCCACGGTGAACGTCGTCACCAGCCAGGAGAACGCCTCGGTGACCGTGCCGCGCGGGGCATGACGGTCGACCAGGACGAACGCGCAGGCGATGGCGGGCGCGAGGAAGACACCGGCGAGCGCGGTCAGCGCCACCATGGGCACCGCGTCCGGCATGAGAAGCAGTGGCAGGTAACACACCACCAGAAGGGCCACCAGCACCTGGAGTCGCCGTGCGGGCTCACCGGCCCACTGCCGGGCCCCGTAGACGGTGCCGCCGACCAGCGCCCCGAACCCCAGGGCCGCCATCAGCCAGCCGTACACGGCGTCACCGCCGTGCGCGTCCGCGTAGGGCACCGAGGCGACCGTGATGGACCCGAGCGCCATCCCGATGAACAGGAACGCCGCCAGCAACGCCAGCAGCCCCGCAGAACGCAGCGCGCCCAGCCAGTGGGCCTCCCGCGGCGCCGACCGCCAGGCACGCGACGGCGGCGACACCACCACGGACAGCGCCCCCAGCACCCCGACCACGTTCAGCACCAGCAGCGCGACCTGGGCCGACCACAGGGACACGCACAGCGTCACGAGCAGCGGCCCGACGGTGAACATCACCTCCTGGGCCACGGCGTCCATGGCGTACGCCGTGTGCACCTGGTCCTCCTTCCGGAGGACCGAGGACCACAGGGCCCGCAGCCCGCCCTCCAGGGGCGGCGTGAAGAGCCCCGCGGCCGCGACGGCACCGTACGCGACCGGCAGCGACCCGATCCCGGCGAAGGCGAACGCGGCCATCGCGAGCCCGGACAGCGCAGCCGCCGGCAACTGCACGCGCGGCTGCCCGCGCAGGTCCACGAGCCTGCCCAGCACCGGCTGCCCCACGGCGTTGGCGACGCCGTACACACCCGCCAGCGCCCCCGCCAGGCTGTACGAACCGCCCTCCGCCCGCACGAACAGCAGGATCGCGATGGCGCCGGTGGCATTGGGCAGCCGGCCCACGAGCGTGCCGACGAGCAGCCGCGCGGCGTGTCGCGCCCGAAGGATCTCCAGGTATCCCGTAGCCATGTCCCCGTCCTAGGTTTTACGTATAACGTCAACGTTTCATACGTACCATGTCCGCTGTTCACGAGTCCAGACGAAGGAGCGGCCCGACGGTGGCACGAGGCAGCACCCGCCCCACGAGCCGGGACGTCGCCCAGGCCGCCGGCGTGTCCCAGGCGGCGGTCTCCCTGGTCCTGGGCGACAAGTGGCGCGGCCGCGTCGCGGAGGCGACGGCGGAGCGGGTCCGTGAGGCCGCCCGGGACCTGGGCTACCGCCCGAATCTCGCGGCCCGCAACCTGCGCCTCGGCCGCACCCGCACGGTCCTCCTGGTGGTACCGGCCCTCACCACGGAGTTCTTCGCGGGCGTCTACACGGGCGCCGCCCGTGTCGCCGCCGAGCACGGATTCGGGGTCGTCCTCTACCCCTCCCCCGAGGGCGTCGGCCCCGCCCGCGACCCCTTCGCCTCCGCCCAGGCCGCCCTGGACGGCGTGATCGCCTCCTCCATGGCCGCGGACGCGCTCACCGCGATCCGCGGGGACCAGCTGCCCCTGGTGATGCTGGACAGCGATCCGGAGGGGAGCCTGGGTGCGGCGACCGTGAACCTGGACATCGCCGACGGTGTCCGCCAGGTCGCGGAACACCTGCTCTCCCTGGGCCACCGCCGCTTCCTCCATCTGGCGGCGGACGTACCCTCCTGGACCTTCGAGGCACGGGCCCGGGAACTGGCGAGCCGGCTGAGCGATGTACCCGGTACCTCGGTCCGCACGACCCGCGCGCCGATCTCCATCGAGGGCGCCGTGACGGCCACGGAGGCCGCCCTCTCACTCCCCGGTCCGCGCCCCACCGCCCTGGTCTGCGACGACGACAAACTGGCCGCCGGCGCGTACAAGGCGATCCGCCGTCTCGGCCTGCGCGTCCCGGACGACGTCTCGGTCACCGGCCTGGACGATCTGGCCCTGGCCACGGCGATCGACCCAGAACTGACGACGGTCCGCCTGGACGCGGAGCTCTTCGGGGAACGGGGAATGCGGGCCCTCCTGGCCGTCATGGAGGGCCGCGCACCCGAGGGCGGAGACATCCCGGTGCAGCTGGTGGTACGGAGCTCCACAGCCCCACCTGGGCTGCCCTAGCCGCTCGGCACCGACGCCGGGGCCGGGTGGGCCCGCAGCCCGGCGTAGCGGGGTACCGCTGCGCCCACCCGTGCCGCCCCCAGCGGCACGCATGCCCGCAGCTGAGCGAA